>PXSC01000059.1:0-2819 GCA_003023535.1 Halobacteriales archaeon QS_9_70_65
CGCAGCGGCGTACACCGACCTCGGACCGAATCTCGGCGACACGATGCGAGTTTCGGTGACTCCTCCGAGGCGATACCGGACTCGGAGACGCTGGTCCGACGTGACGAGTGTGGCATCCTCTACGACACCGGTGTCGCCGACCCGTGACCGCAGGACGACGGAGGCGGCTATCGTCGGGGGGGCGACACAGATACCCGACGAGCGCCCGCCCCGTCACTGCCTCGGATGTGTTCGTAAAACGAAAGCGACTGGCAGTTCCGCGCGCCAATCTCGATCTCAGGCGTCGTCGCCGATCTCGAGGCGGTCGACGGCCGCCGCGGCGCGCTCGCGGGCGGTGTCGGTGTCGTCGGCCGTCGCGACGGCGACGCCCATTCGCCGGCCGGCGTAAGCATCCGGCTTGCCGAACAGCCGCAGGTCGGTCTCCGGCGTCGCGAGGGCCTCTTCGACGCCGGTGACGGCGGGCCGGTCGAGCGGCTCGTCGGCGACCAGCGCCGCGCTCGCCCCGGGGCGGTCGACGGTGACCTCCGGTACCGGAAGGCCGAGAACCGCGCGCAGGTGGAGGTCGAACTGGCTGCGCCGCTGGGAGGCCAGCGTCACGAGCCCGGTGTCGTGGGGCCGCGGCGACAGCTCGCTGAACAGCACCTCGCCGTCCCGGACGAAGAACTCGACGCCGAAGATGCCGTGGCCGCCGAGGCCGTCGGTCACCTCGCGGGCCATCCGCCTGGCGTCCGACAGCTGCCCGTCGGTCAGGGGGTGCGGCTGCCAGCTCGCCCGGTAGTCGCCGCCCTCCTGGACGTGACCGACGGGCGGACAGAACGTCGTCCCGTCCTCGTGGCGGACGGTCAGTAGCGTGAACTCGGCGTCGAACTCGACGAGCTCCTCGACGATGACCCGGCCGGTGTCCGCGCGCGTTCCCTCCCGGGCTGTCTCCCAGGCGTCGTCCAGCGCCGCGTCGTCGCGGACGACCGACTGACCCTTCCCGGAGGAGGACATCGTCGGCTTCACCACCACCGGCAGCCCGATGTCGGCGGCCGCCTCGCGGTAGGCCTCCCTGCCGTCGGCGAAGGCGTAGTCGCCGGTCCGGACGCCGACCTCCTCGGCGGCGAACTCGCGGATCCACTCGCGGTCCATCGTCAGCCGGGTCGCCCGGGCGGTCGGCACCACGTCGTGGCCGGCCTCCTCGAGCCGCTCGAGTTCGTCGGTCGCGATGGCCTCGATCTCCGGGACGATGACCGCCGGCTCCTCGCGGTCGACGATCTCACGGACCGCCGCCGCGTCGGTCATGTCGACCGCGTGGCTCCGGTGGGCGACCTGCATCGCCGGCGCGTTTTCGTAGCGGTCGACGGCGACCGTCTCCACGCCCAGCCGCTGGGCCGCGAGGACGAGCTCCTTGCCGAGCTCGCCGCTGCCGAGCAACAGCAGCGTCGTCGCGTTCGCGGCCGTCGGCGTCCCCAGGTGACTCCCGTGTGACGGTGACATGGCCGACGTACCGGCCGATACGGACAAAAAAGAACGGGTACGGGAACCGCGCCGGTCGAGCCCTCGGCGCCGACGGCTCGCGCCGCCCCCGCCGCTCAGGCGTCGCGGACGGCCGGCCGTTTCGACAGACAGGCCGACAGACACGTCTCGAGGTCGTTCTCGATGCGGTCGGTCCACTCCTCCCAGAACTCCCGCGGGACCGTCCCGACGACCTCCCCGTCGGTGCTGACGGTCACCGTCTCCTCGGCGAACTCGGTTTCGACGTCCATGTATATCATTGGCACGGATCGGACGTACTACAATCTGTCGCGGACTGGTCGATTGCGCCGCATCCGCGGAGCCGGCCCGGACGGTCGACCGGACGCCGACGGCGCCGTACCGGCTCGTCGGAGTCGGTCGGTACCGTGCCGGCGCCGTGTCGGTCCGTCGGGACACCGCGCCGGCGCCCGTCGTGCCGGCTCAGCTGACCGTCGGCCCGTCGTCGTCGGCGACGCCGGGCATCTCGACCTCGACTTCGAGCTCCGGCTCGCCGGTGCCCTCGAAGTCGATCTCCAGCCCCACGGGCTCGCCGAACTCGAAGGGCAGTTCCCACCCTTCCGTCTCGTCGGCGACGGTCAGCGTCTCGTCGTCCTGGAGCTGTTCGCCGAGCCCGACGAGGAATTCGCCGGCGTCGGCGGCCGACAGCCGGTACTCCCGCTCGAAGTCCCGACCGCGTCGGATGGTCGTCGGCTCCGTCTCGGTCGCGTCGTCGGTGTCGCTCGACATACACGTCGGTTGCGCCGAGGGACGGATGAATCCGTCGGCCGCGCCGCGGTCCGTCGCCGTCACGTCGGCGGCTGCTCGACGCGGCGCCGCCAGAACGCCGGCTGCGTGTAGGTCGCGTAGGCGCCGTGGTAGCCGGCCAGCCGCGCGACGGCCGCGAGTGCGTCCGTCGCCGCGCCGCCCTGCTCACCCCTGATAAACGTCGTGTTGCCGTCGAGGACGGCGGCGATGCGGGCCCGCTGGAGCGGGTCGTCGGCGCTGCGCGAGCGGTCGTGTGCCAGCCCGCCGAGCGTCGGCAGCACCTGCCGGAGCCGCCCCGGCGAGCGGATCTCCGTCGTCACGAGCGCCCGCTCGTCGGTCTCGACGCGGAAGCCGTGGACGACGTTCGGCTCGACGGTCGCCGCCTCGCCGGCCGCGACCGTCCGCTCGTCGCCGTCGAGCCGTAGGGTCAGCGACCCCGACTCGACCGCGAAGCGCTCGACGCTCCGCTCGTGGTAGTGCGCCGGCGGGCCGCCGTAGCCGGCTCCGAAGACGCTCAGCGTCCGGATCGGCCCGTCGTCGTCGTCGCTCAGCGGGAT
>PXSC01000059.1:2923-9291 GCA_003023535.1 Halobacteriales archaeon QS_9_70_65
GCCGTGTCGCTCATCGGTGACCGAGGTAGACCCCGAGGCTGCTCGGCGCCGCGGCGACCAGAACGTGTCGCCGTCTACCGGCGCCGCCGCACAACCGCCCCGACGTCGGCCCCGCCCGGGTGACGCTGTTCCCGTCGGATCTCCGGCTACCCGGAGGCCGAGCACAAGACTGCGGTCGCCTTCCACCGGCGGGCGCCGAGGTCGGTCGCGTAAGCGTCAGGCCGTCGCTCGCGGCCTCGCGGCGGCGACGTCGTCGAGGATACGCTCGGCGACGGCGGCGATGCCGTTGGCGTGCTCCGGGGCGACCGACAGCGCCGACAGCGCCGACTCGACGGCCGCCGGCCGCCGGGCGACCCGGAACCCCTCGGCCGGCGCCAGCCGCCGGGCGGCGCCGGCCTGCTCGTTCGTCGCCGGCAGAACGACGCAGGGAGTTCCGGCGACGGCCGCCTCCATCACCGTCGAGTAGCCGGAACAGACGACGGCCTCGGCCCGCCGCAGCACCGGCAGCAGCGACGGCACCGGCCCCCAATCGTGGTCGCCGACGAGCGTCACCTCGCGGCCGGCCGCCCGGAGGCTGGCGGCCACGGCGTCGAACTCCGCCGAGTACGTCGATGGAACGAGAACGACCCCCGGGTCGTCGGGGCCGCGCTCCGGGGCGTCCGGCGGCGCCGGCAGCGCGACCGGCGGCACGCGGGAGACGCCGGACGGGTCGCCGTCGCCGGGCGGCCACACCGCCGGGTAGAAGAACCGCTCGGCGGCCAGCCGCTGGACGGCGTTGATGCCCGCCGTCGACGCCCGGATGAGCGGGTCGCGGTACAGCGCGGCGGCGTTGTGCGACAGCACGTACAGCGGGACGTCGGCCGCCGCGGCCGCCGCGACCGTGAACATGTCGTCGGTGACGACCGCGTCAGGGTCGACGTCGTGGAGCCACTCGACGAGCCCGCGGACCCGGTCGGCGCTGTCCGGGAGGCTCCCCGTCAGCACCCGCACCAGCCCGGCCAGCGGGTTGTCGGCGCCCTGGTAATCGCCGATGTAGTCCACCCGCGGCGGCTCGTAGGCGTCGAAGCCGTTCGGCCCGTACAGCCGCCGTCCCGGCCCGCCACCCGCGAGCGCCACCTCGGCGCCACGCCGCCGGAGGCCACGTGCGACCGCCATCATCCGCGTGGCGTGGCCGGCGCCCTCCGGGTAGTGCGTGACCGCGACGTGCAGGCTCACGGGCCGAACTGTTCTGTCGAGGTAAAGTAGCTTCCTCTTCTTCGCCGCCGGTCGGAGCCGTATGTAGGTACGCGAGAGCCGGCCGGCCGGCGTCGGGCGGGACCTCGAACGGGGCCAACCGCTCGCGCGGCGAGGCCGAGCGAGCGCAGCGAGGCCTCGGAATGAAGCGAGCGGGAGAGGCCATTCGGACACGCCACCGTCACCGCCGAAATACTCCATTCCCTTCTCACGAAACTACCCCAGCCGGACCACCGGGGATTAAGAGCCGAGCCGACCGACGAACGGCATGGACCGCAGCGCTGCCGACGCCATCAGACAGCTCCGCGGCGCCGGGTTCGGCGCCGTCCGGGAGCTCTGCTGGCGGTCGTACCTCCGATACGGCCGCCGGCTGTCGGCGGATCCGGTGTTCGAGGCCGACTGGGACCTGCTGGTCGTCCTCGACGCCTGTCGGGCGGACCTGTGGGCCGAGACCGTTCCGCCGGACGGCGACCTGCCGGTCGGGACGACCAGGCTGTCGCCCGCCGGCACCTCGGCGGAGTGGCTCGAGGCCGTCCTCGGCCGGCCGGCGGCGGCGCTGTCGTCGGTCGGCTACGTCACCGCCAATCCCTACAGCGACGGCCACGTCGACGGCGACGCGCTGGGCTACCTCCGGGAGGTGTGGCGGGACGCCTGGGACGACGACCTCGGCACCGTCCCGCCGCGGGCGGTGACCGACGCCGCCGTCCGCGCCGGCCGCGCCCGCGACCTCGACCGGCTGATCGTCCACTACATGCAGCCGCACTTCCCGTCGGTCGCCGACGATCGCGACGACGGCGTCGCCCTGGAGGCCTTCGGCGACCGCTCACTGTCGGTGTGGGAGGATCTCCGGTTCGGCCGTCGCTCGCGGGCCGACGTCTGGGCCGCCTATCGCGCCAACCTCCGGGCGGTCCTCGACGACGTCCAGCTGCTGCTGTCGAACGTCGACGCCGACCGCGCGGTCATCACCGCCGATCACGGCAACGCCTTCGGCGAGCGGGGCGTCTACGGCCACGCCGCCGGCCTCGCCTTCCGGCCGCTCCGGGAGGTGCCGTGGGCGGTCACCGCCGCGACCGACGAGGGAGACTACGAGCCGCCGGGCGCCGCCCCGCGAGAGGCCGACGCCGACCCCGACCTCGACGGCGACGGCGACGCCGACGTCGTCGACCGCCTCGAATCGCTCGGCTACCGGTGACCCCGGAACGTAACCGTCTTGTCGGCCGCCGTCGCGGATTGTAGCGTGCCCGTCGACCGTCCGAACGTCCTCGTCGTCTGCGTCGACTGTCTCCGACAGGACCACGTCGCCGGGTCGGCCACCGACACGCCCTTCCTCGACTCCCTCCGGGAGTCGGCGCTGACGGCCACGGAGATGTACGCCGCCGCGACCACGACCAGCCCCTGCGTGGCGAGTCTGCTGACCGGGACCGACGCCGAGCGGCACGGGATCCTCTCGCTGGACGTCGGCCCCCTCGCCGACGACGTGCCGACGTTCGCCGGCCGGTTCGGCGACGCCGGCTACCACACCACGGCACTCGTCACCGGGCCGCTGGTCGTCGAGACGGGCCTGGACCGCGGCTTCGACGACTACCGCTGCCGCGAGCCCGAGGCGTCGCTGTTCGGCCCCTGGCGGGAGACGGCCCGCGACCGGCTGGCCGCGCTGCCGGAGCCGTTCGCCGCCTACCTCCACCTCTGGGAGCTCCACGAGGACGTCCACGTCCCGCCGGCCTTCGACGAGCCGCGGTACGGCGAGACGCCGTACGCGCGGGCGCTGTCGGCGCTGGACCGCGAGCTCGAGGCGCTACTGGAGGCGCCGCCCGACGGGACGCTCGTGGCCGTCCACGGCGACCACGGCGAGTCGATCACGAACCGTTACAGCCCGCTCCGGCTCGGGCTGAAGTCGCTGCGGGACGCGCTGAAGTACTACGGCGGGGTCGACACCCGCGGGCCGGTCCGCCGGCTCAACCGCGCGCTGGCCGACCGCGGCGCCGACGTCGCCGACCACTACCTCGAGAACGGCCACGGCGAGAACGTCTTCGACTTCGCGGCCAACGTCCCCTTCCTGCTGTCCGGCCCGGGCGTCGAGCCGGCGACCGTCGACGCGACGACCCGTCAGGTGGACGTCCTGCCGACGCTGCTGTCGGCGGCCGGCGTCGACGTCCCCGAGGGGCTGGACGGCGCGTCGCTGCTGCCGCCCGGCGCGGTCGACGACCGGCCGGCGTACGTGCGGGCCTGCGGCGCCTCGATGCGGCGGCGGACCAACTGGGCGCGGGCCGTTCGCGCCGACGGCCGGAAGTACGTCGAGTACCCGAACCGGGCGTGGCCAGCGGCGCTGTACGACCTCGAGGCCGACCCCGGGGAGCTGGACCCTATCGTCGACCCCGACCCCGAGCGGGTCGCGGCGCTGCGGCGGCGGTTCCCCGACGCCGAGTTGGGCGAGGGCGACCGGCTCGACGTCGACGACCGACTCCGGGCGCTCGGGTACCGGTAGTCGACGGTCAGCCGACGCGGCCGCGGGCCCCGAGGGCGGCGACGGCGGCGGCGCCGACCGACGTCGTCAGCAGGAAGCCGCCGACGCTGAACAGTAGGACCGCCGCCGTCAGGCTCGCGGCCGTCGCCGTCGTCGCCGCCGTCAGCAGGCCGACCTGGACCGGTTCGATTCCGCCCAGGCCGCCGGGCGTCGGCAGCGCCGACCCGACCGTCCCCAGCGGGACGACGAACAGCGGGACGTAGAGCGGGACGGCGACGCCGACGGCCCGCAGCGCCAGCCACAGGCCGACGACCTGCGAGAGCCAGCCGGCCGCCGAGCAGGCCAGCGCGACCGCCAGCCGGCGGCGGTCGGCGGCGACGGACTCGACGGCGCCGCGGAATCCGCCGACCCGGGCCGCGACGGCCGACCGGTCGGGCGGGTCGACCCGCGGTAGCAGCCGGCCGGCGAGCCGCGCCGGCGGCGCCGCCGCCCGGACCAGCGCCCGCTCGAGACCCTCTCGGCGGCGCCACGCCAGCGCCACGAGCGGCGGCGCCGCGACCGCGACGACCGCGAGGCCGGCGGCGACGGCCCGCAGCGTCGCGTCGAGTGCGGCGACGGCGGCGTAGTAGCCGACGCCGACCGCCGCGAACGTCAGCGACGGCGGCACGTTGAGCGCGTCGAAGCTACTGACGGCCGCCAGCGCCCGCTCGACCGGCGTCCCGGCGACGTCCGACAGCAACAGCGCCGTCGCCGGCTCGCCGCCGGCCTGCCCGAACGGGGTGACGTGGTCGGCGAAGGCCGCCCCCGCGGTGACGAGCACCGCGTCGACGAGACCGACGTCGGCGCCGGTCGCGGTCGCCACCGCCCGGAAGCCGACGCCCCACAGACAGAGCCACCCGAGGATGGTCGCCGCGACGGCCGCCGCGAGCGCCGGCGCCGCCCGCCCGAGCGCGCCGACGACGGCGTCGCCGCCGGCGACGACCACGAGCACGAGCAGGACCGCACCGCCGGCGCC
Organism: Halobacteriales archaeon QS_9_70_65; assembly: GCA_003023535.1. The sequence continues at coordinate 7,636 of PXSC01000059.1, forward strand.
GAGTCCGGCGACCGTCGCGGCGGCGTCGCGGCGCTGCACACCGGCCCGGCGTCGCGAGCCGATATCAAGCCCACGATTGCCCGTCGTGTTTTTGTCCCGCCGCCGAGAGCCGCCGACATGGGCACGATCGACGCGGACGACCTGGAGTGGACGACCGTCGACGGGGCCGGCCTCCGTCGGAAGAAGCTCGCCGCCGCGACCGACGGCGACCGACTCGGCTGCAGCCGCTACGAGCTGCCGGCCGGCGAGCGGTCGTGGCCGTACCATTACCACGCCGGCAACGAGGAGGCGCTGTTCGTCCTGTCGGGCGAGGGGCGGCTCCGGCTCGACGGCGAGGAGCTACCGCTGTCGGCCGGCGTCTACGCCGCGCTGCCGGCCGACGAGCGCGGCGCCCACCGCGTCGTCAACGACTCCGAGGACCCGCTGCGGTACCTGATAGCCTCGACGATGACGGAGCCGGACGTGGCCGTCTACCCCGACACCGACAAGCTCGGTGTCTTCGTCGGCGCGCCGCCCGGCGGCGAGGGCGAGCGGTCGGTCCACGGCTACTACCGCCGCGACGACGATGTCGGCTACCGGGAGTAGCCAGCGGAGCGCCCGCGATCGTCCGGTACCCGGACGACGGAGACTCGACGGCTGCCGGGTGCGCCCGGCGGCGACGACCTCGATGGAGTCGTCGAGCGGGCGGTCGCCGACGCCGAGGCGCTGGCCGGCGGCGGTGTCGACGGGATCATTGTCGAAAACCTCGGGGACGCCCCGTACCACCCCGAGGACGTCCCGAAGCACACCGTCGCCGGAATGACGCGGGCGACGCGGGCCGTCGTCGAGGCCGTCGACCGGCCCGTCGGTGTCAATGTGCTCCGGAACGACGCCGCGGCGGCGCTGTCGGTCGCCGCGGCCGCCGGCGGCGACTTCCTCCGGGTCAACGTCCACGTCGGCGCCCGCGTCGCCGACCAGGGGCTCCTCGAGGGCCGGGCCCACGAGACGCTCCGACTGCGGGACCGGCTGGACGCCGACGTCGCCGTCTGGGCCGACGTCGACGTGAAACACTCCGCCCCGCTCGGCGAGCGGTCAGTCCGCGGGGCCGTCCGGGACGTCTGCGAGCGGGGGCTGGCCGACGCGGTCGTCGTCAGCGGCCCCGCGACCGGCCGGACGACCGCGGAGTCGACGCTCGCGGCGGCCGTCGACGCCCGCGACGCGGTCGCCCCCGAAACGCCGGTCGTCGTCGGCAGCGGCGTCACCGCCGGCGACACGGGGCTGTTGTCGACGGCCGACGGCGCGATCGTCGGCACCGCGCTGAAGGACGGCGGCGAGACGACCGCACCGGTCGACGAGCGGCGGGTGGCGGAGGTGGTCGAGGCGCTCCGATAGGGGCGGCTGTCGGTGACCGGCAGTGCGCTTCCCTCGCTCGGCAGAGCGGTGAAACGAGGTACGTCGGGACACGGGTCGGCGGTCGAGCGGACAGAACAGACGGGCCGTGCCGCCGACGGCCGCTACAGTTCCTCGTACGGCTGGACGACGACGAACCCCGTCTCGCCGGTGAACTCCATCTGGAGTCGTTCGCCGGACTCCTGGCCGACCATGTCCGAGAGGCCGGCGTTGACCTCGACGTCCGGCGTGGTGTCGCTCCAGGCGACGGTCGCGGCGGGGTCCGTC
>PXSC01000059.1:9384-17553 GCA_003023535.1 Halobacteriales archaeon QS_9_70_65
CCCTCGCCGGAGGCGGCCTCCTTCAGGAAGCCGGTGATGCCGCCCTCGGCGGAAGCCTGTCCGGTGAAGGAGAGGTCGCCGGTGTAGGCGACCATCGTCCCCGCCTTCGCCGTCACCGCCCCGTCGACGGCGACGTCGAGGGTGTAGCTGTTCTCCAACTGGAACGGTTCCTCCGAGTCCGTCGGCCGGTGTCGGCGCTCGAACTCCTCGAGATCCATGGGCTCACGGAGCCGGGCGGCTCCGTCCGACGGTGGCTCCCGATCGGATAAGAGTGTTCGGGTGGCACGTGTGGTCGTGGGCGGCCCGGCCGCCGTCCGTCGACCCCGCCGCTCAGTACCGGAGGACGGCGTCGAGGATGCCGGCGCTCTGGCCGGCGCCGACCACGGCGACGCCGGCGACGGCGGCCGTCGACGTCGCGACTGGCAGCGCCCCCGCGACCGCGTGGACGGCGGCGCCGATCACGCAGAGGACGGCCCCGCCGAGGTAGCGGACGCTCGCCCGCGAGACGCGGCGGCCGGTGTCGACGAGGCCGACCGCCGGCAGCAGCATCCAGCCGTACAGCGCCACCGCCCGGAGCGCGGCGTTTTCGGCGGCGAGCCCGGCGGTCCCGGCCGCCGCCGGGACGACGCCGACGGCGATGACGACCCACCACACCCGGAGCGTTCCCTCCCGCATGTCGGCACGGCCGGTGACCGCGAAGACGACCAGCAGGGTAATCATCACGGCGTGGGCGATGAGGAGGGTGCGGTCGGCGACGACGTCGACGTGGGCGGCGGCGACGACCGCCCACGCCGCCGGGACGAGAAGCGCGGGGCCGGTCTCGCGCGCGACGCGGAGCACGGCGGAGCGTCGCCCGGCCGCGGTAAAAATCACTCGTCCGCGACGAGCACCGTCTCCGGTCGGTTCCCGCAGTCCGGACAGCGGAGCGTCTGCCGCGCCGCTGGATCGCGGCCGACGATCGTCTCCCGACGGTCGGCGTCGGCGCCGGCGACGGTCCGGTCGCGGGTGTCGCAGTCGAGCGTCACCGGCGCCGGCGTACCCCGAGTCGGGCCCGGACAGTGCTGACGTCGTCGGCCGGTATCCGTGGACGAAAACGTCTCGCCGGCCGACGGTGCGACGTGTCGGGCGACGAGCGACTGGTCGGCGGCCACACCGGCCGGATGCTGGCGGTGACGGCACTGGCGTGGGCGACGCTCCAGCTGGCTCGCTTCGCCGTGCCGCCGCTGCTGCCGGAGATCCGGGCGGACCTGGGGCTGTCGCTGTCCGGCGCCGGCGCCGCCCTCGCGGTCCCGCAGGGGGTCTACGCCGTCTCCCAGTACCCCGGCGGCCGGCTCTCCGACGAGTGGAGCCGGGCGACGCTGCTGGCGCCGTCGTTCGTCGTCCTCGGAGCCGGCTGTCTGCTGCCGGGCGGTGCCGCCGGCCTGGCGACGCTGCTGGTCGGAATGGCCGTCTTCGGCGTCGGCAAGGGACTGTACGCCGTCCCCTCGCGGGCGCTGCTGTCGGACCTGTTCGTCGGGCGCCGCGGGCGGGCGCTGGGCGTGTTCAGCGCCGGCACGGACCCCGGCGGCATCTTAGCGTCGGGGGCGGCCGTCGCCGCCATCGCCGTCGCCTCCTGGCGGGCCGTCTTCGCCCCCCGTCGCGGTTCTGCTGTTCGGGCTGCTGGTGCCGTTCGCCGCCTGGAACCGCGAGCCGTACGTCGTCCGCCGCGCCGAGCTGCCCGTCGTCGCGACGCTGTGCCGGCTGCTGACGACGCCGCGACGGCGCCGGACCATCGTCGCCTTCGTCTGCTTTTCGTTCATGATCAACGGCGTGCTCAACTTCCTGCCGGAGTACCTCCGCGCGACGAAGGGGTTCTCGCCGGCGCTGGCCGGCGGCGGGTTCGCGCTGCTGTTCGCCTTCGGACTGGCGGTCGAGCCCGTCTCCGGCGCGCTCAGCGACCGATTTCGCCGTCGGACCGTCGCCGTCGTCGGCATGCTGCTGGCGGCGGCCGCCCTCGGAGGGCTCGTCGTCGCCGACTCTGCCGCCGCCGTCGCCGCCACCATCGTCGCCTTCGCCTTCGGCTACAGGGCCCAGTTTCCCGTCGTCGACGCCGTCCTGCTCGACGCCGTCCCGGACGCCGACGCCGGCGCGGACCTCGGCGCCGCCCGGACGCTGTTTCTCGGGATCGGCAGCCTCGGGCCGGCCTTCGTCGGCGTCGTCGCCGACCGCCTCGACTTTACCGTCGCCTTCGCCGCCCTCGCGGGCCTGCTGGTCGCCGCCGCCGTCGCCTTGCTGTGGGCGGGCCGGTGACCGGCGGCCGTCTCGCAAGGATTATGTCCCGGGCTACTCATATACCACGCGAGATGGCAACTGGAACGGTCGACTTCTTCAACGATACCGGCGGCTACGGGTTCATCGAGACGGACGAGGCGGACGAGGACGTGTTCTTCCACATGGAGGACGTCGGCGGCCCCGACCTCGAGGAGGGCCAGGAGGGGACGGAGCCGAGTTTCCCCCTCTCCTGCCGTCGAGAGTACTCGGAGCGGCCGCGGCGCCCCCGTCGAGCCGCCGCCCGTCGCCGCGAGACGGACGGTGAGTGCGGCCGTAGCTTTATCCTGCGCCGCTCGTACCGGCCGTTCATGGGGGCTGCGATCGACGCGATCGGCGACGCGGGAGCGGCGCTTCGGCGCAACCCGAACGTCCTTCTCGGGGCGGTCGGGAGCGGGCTCGTCCTGTTCGTCGGCCTCGTGGTGGTGCTGGTTCCGATCCTGGGCGGGTTCGTCTACGGAGTCGTCGTCGTCCCGGTCGCGCTCGTCGGCCTCGTCGCGATGTGCGACGCCGCCGTCGAGGGGTCGACGAGCCTCGGCGACTTCACCGACGGGATCGGACGTCACGGCGCGTCGGCCGTCGTCGCCTACGGCGTGTGGACGCTGCTACAGTTCGCCGTCGTGATCGCGCTCGTGATGGTCGCCGTCTTCGCCGGTGTGGGGCTGTTCGCCGGCGGCAGCATGACGAGCGGCGAGCCGACGGCCGGCGCCCTCGCCGGCACGTCGGCGGCGGTCGCGCTGCTGTTTCTCGTCTTCTTCCTCGTGGCTTTCGTCCTCGGGGTCGTCCAGCAGTTCCTCGACGTCGCGGTGGTGCTGGGCGCCGACGGCGGAGTCGAGGCTATCAAGGAGGCCGTCGCGGTCGTCCGTGACGGCCCGCTCAGCACGCTCGGCTACCTGCTCGTCCGCTCGGTGCTCACGTTTCTCGGCGCGCTGCCGACGGTCGTTTTCGCCGTGGCGGCGGCCGCCGTCGGCGGCGCGAGCGTCGCCGCCGGTGTCGGCGACGCCGCTCCCGGGGCCGTCGCGGCCGGCGGCGTACTCGCCGCGGCGCTCGGCGTGCTTGCCGTCGTGCTCTTCCCGCTGGCTTTCGCGGTCTCGTTCGCCTACCACGTCGCCTACTACCGCCGTCGTCGCCCCGAGACGACGGGGACGAGCGACGCCCCGTCGTCGGCCCCGTCCGGCGCCCGGCCCGACGACCCACAGCGGGCGACGGACTGACCCGGGCCGCTCGCCCGTGAGCACGACGGCCCGGTCAGCAGAACAGCTGCGTCACGTACACGGCGTCCTCGCCGACGGCGACGCCGACGCCCTGCCGGTCGTATCGCTCCGACAGTAGCGTCTCGCGGTGGCCCGCCGAGCCCAGCCACCCGCGGACGACCTGGTCGGCCAGCGCGCGCTCGGAGTCGGCCAGCGCCCCGCGCGGCGTCTGGTAGATGTTCTCGCCGACGAAGCAGTCGAGGCCGGCCGCCTCGGCGCGATCCTGCGGGCCGACGCCGCCGGGGTCGACGTGGTCGACGTACCCCCGGTCGCGCATGTCGCGGCTGTGGGCCCGGGCGACGGCCGCGAGGTCGGGGTCCGTCTCGACGGCGCCGACGCCGGCCGCCCGCCGCTCGGAGACGGTCGCCGCCTCGATTCCGGTCTCGACGGTGCCGGCGTCGAGCCCGTCGTCGGGGGGCCCGACGTAGGCGACGGCCCCGACGGCCGCGACGACGACCAGCAGCGTCACGACGCCGAGGCCGACGCCGGGCCGCAGCAGCGACGCCGGCGATCGCTCCGGCGGGTCGACGCTCGCGCCGTCGAGATCGGGCCGCCAGCCGCCCGTCGTCCCCGCCGTCGTCCCCGTACAGTCGTGGGCCGACGGCGGCCGGTGGTCGCCGCAGCAGGCCGCCCCGCAGTGCGGACAGGCGCCGCTGACCGTCGCGGGCTCGCCACAGACGGCGCAGTCGGCGGCCACGACCGTTCTACGGGCGGCGGCCTCAAAACGACAGCGTTAGGCTCGCCTCGGGCATCGACAGGAACGCCGTCTCGTAGCCCTCGTGGCGGTCGACCTGCGGGGCGGTCCGGACCCGGACGGTCAGCTCGTCGCCGGCCGACGGCGTGTCGACGACGGCGCCGTAGTGATAGCCCAGCCGGTCGTCGAACGTCCGGACGAGCTCGCCGTCGAAGACGGTCGTCCCGTCGCGCCGCAGCGTCGCCGCCAGCGTCATCCGGGGCAGTAGTAGCCGATTGTACGGCGTCCGCGCGGAGACGGCCAGGTACGACCCCTCGCCGTCGACGCCGGCCGGCGGTGTCTCCGTCGTGACGACCACGAGTTCGGCGTCGCCGGACGCCGCCGTCCCGCGGTGCTCGCCCGGCAGCGACGCCGGCTCCGGGGCGACCCCGAGCGGGACCGACATCTCCATCTTGTCGGGGGCCGTGCGCTCGCCGGCCCGATCGGGGGTTCGCTCGACCGGTATCTCGTCGCGGGCGTCGGCGGCGTACTCGAAAGGGACGATGACGGTGGCGGGGTCGCCGAACCGGCCGCGGTAGGCGCCCGTCCGGCGGACGGTCGTCCTGCCGACGGTGACCCGGACGTCGTACGTCCCGTCGCCGTCCAGCGCGAAGTTGGCGCCGTAGTGAAAGCCCATCTGCGGCGAGAGCATGTTATAGACGACCCCCTCTCCGACGGTCGTGCCGCCCCTCGCGATCTCGAGGCTGAGCCCCGACTCCGGGAGCGTCCGGCCGGTCTCGGGGTCCCAGGCCAGCGCCATCAGGTGGACGTCCGTGCCGTCCGGCGATTCCCGGGCCGCGTCGGCGACGCTCTCGGTCGCGGCGTCGATCCGCCAGAAGCGGTGCGGGTACGTGTACGCCAGCGCGACGGCGTAGTCGCCGGTCTCGGTTGTCCCGACCGGCTCCATCCCGTCGACGTGGGTGGGGTGGTAGACGCCCTCGGGACGGTTCTCGAGGACGGGCGGCGTCGAGCGGAGCGCGCGGGTCTCGACTCCCCCGCCACAGCCGGCGACGCCGACGGCGCCGACCGCCGCGGCGGCGGCGAGGTAGTCGCGGCGTCTCATCGTCTCGACCTCCACGACGCCGGTGGGTCAGGCTTTCGGTCCGTGTCGACTCAACTCAGCAGCCCGTCGACGAGCCGGGTGAACCGGTCGACGAGCCGCTCCGGCAGGGAGGGGTCGGCGGCCGCCAGCAGCTCGGCGGTGCGGCGCTCGTCGGCGACGACGAGCCGGCGGCCGTCGTGGCGCTTCTCGACGAGGCCGGCCTCGACGAGCCGGTCGGCGTGCCAGGCGAGCGTGCTGCGGGCGACGCCGACCGTCTCGGCGACGTCGACCGGCCGCGACGGCCCTTCGTCGAGCAGCGTCGCGACGACCGTGGCGCTGGTCTCCCGCCGCAGCAGCGCCAACGCCCGCCGCTCCCAGTCGTCGTACGCCGGCGGGTAGTGGTGGGTCCGGCCGAACAGCTCGGCGACGGCCACGCGGTCCTCCTCGGCGAGCCGCCTGACGTGGTGCTGGACCTGCCCGGCCGCCAGGTCCAGCTCCCGGACCAGCTGGTTGAAGTGGACCCCGGGATCGTCGTGGATCCGTCGCTCGATGCGCTCTCTGACGTCGCTCACCGGGGGTCACCTCCCGTCGTCCCGGAGACGTCCCGCGTGACCGCCACCGCCGCGATGACCAGCGTCGCCATCGCGACGTCGAGGCCGTGCTCCAGCAGGTGGTGGGTCTCGGCGCCGAGACTGCCGTGTACGTGGCCGACGCCGGCGACGAACCTGACGAGGAGCGTCCCGAGCGCTCCGGCGACCAGCAGGTACGGCCACGAACGGCGCCGGACCAATGCGGCCGCCGCGAGGCCGGCGACGACGGCCGCGCCGACGACGCCGGTCCCCAGCAGCAGGCCGAGGATGCGTTCGTATGTCACTGTCGCCGGCCTACGGTACACGGCGAGGCGTCAAGTCGGTTGCGCCCGTCTCAGCGCCGCCGCAGGACGGCCAGCCCGGCGGCGAGGGCGACGGCGACCGCCGCCCAGACCGCCCCGACGCCGGCACCGTCGCCGTCGGTCGTCATTGCCGGTGTCGCCGTCGGCGAGCCGCCGGCGTCCGCCGCCGTGGTGACGAGCGAGGACTCCGCCGGCGTGGGCGTCGGCGTCGCCGCCCCCGCGGTCCGAAGCTCGACGCCGAAGACCGTGCTCACGGGGGCACCGCCGGCAGTGACGGGCGCCGTCGCGTCGGCGCCGAACTCGTCGCCGCCGGCGTGAACGACCGCCGCCAGGAGGGTCTCAGGCTCGGCTGCCGACAGGAATGCTCCGTCGAGTTCGACGGTGACGTTCTCGTGGACGCCGGCCGACAGCTCGACGACGCCGACCGCCTCGCCGATGTCCTCGTCGCCGGCGGACGCCGAGGAGTCGGCGTCGACGGCGTGGACCGCGAGGTAGCCGTCCTCGGCGAGTTCGGCCCGCCGGATTGCGACGGTTCCGTCGGTCGACGTCTGCGCCCCGAACCCCTGGGCGGCGACGTTCGTCGCGCCCGCGGCCCGCTCGACGGTCAGCCGGCTGCCGGCCGGTTCGCCGAAGGCCGTCTCCATCGGGTCCTCCTCGGGGTCGAACCCCTCGCCGCCCGCCTCGCTGTGGAGGACGACCCACAGCTCCCGGCTCCCCGCCACCTCGCTCCAGGCGCCATCGTTTATAACGACGGTCGTGTCGGTCCGGAAGGCGGTCTCGTCGGTGGCCCGGCGGTAACCGAGCACCTCGCCCGGCTCGCCGCCGTCGTCGGCCCGGACGACGACCCAGGAGCCGCCGTCGGCGAACTCCCACTCCAGCCGTATCGTCCCGTCGGCCGACCGCTGGTCGTCGGCCTCGACGCCGGAGACGTGGGCGGCGGCCGGCACGACGGCTACACACAGCAGAGCGACGACGGCGACCGACAGCGCCGTCGCGGTCGCGGGCGTCCGTTCCATCTACACGGTGTAGGTGACGGGCTCCATCTCGAGGAAGGCCCGCTCGTAGCCGCGGTGCCGGGAGACCTGCGGCGGCGTCACCGGCCGAACCGTCACCTCGTCGCCGGATTCCAAGGCGTCGACGGCCGCCCCGTAGTGGTAGTTCAGCTCCGGATCCAGCGTCCGCCGGAGCGGCCCTTCGAAGACCGTCTCGCCGCCCCGCCCGACGGTCGCCTCCAGCCCCGCGGCCGGCAGGGTGTACCCGTTGTAGCGGGTCCGGGCCGAGATGGCGAGATACGCCTCCGCCTCGACCGGGGGGTCGTCGCGGACCGCGAGCAGCGGCAGCACGGCGTCGTCGGTCCGCTCGCTCCCGATCAGTTCGCCCGGCATCGACCCGGCGGCCGGCAGGGTGCCGTCCGGCATCGTCATCTCCATCGGCTCGACGGCGCCGGGGTCGCCGAAGCTGTCGAGCTCTCGGGTGTGCTCGTCGAGGTTCTGGCGGGTCTCCGCGTCGAAGGTGACGCCGACGGTCGCGGTCGCGGGGTCGCCGAACCGGCCCTCGAAGGCGCCCGTCCGGCGGACGTTGAGCCCGCCGACGGTGACCCGGACGTCGTACGTCCCGTCGCCGTCCAGCGCGAAGTTGGCGCCGTAGTGAAAGCCCATCGGCTGGGAGAGCATCGGGTAGATGACCTGCTCGTCGAAGGCGCCGCCCTCCGGGGCGATCTCGACCGTCAGCCCCGTTTCCGGGACGACGATGCCGGTTTCCGGCTCCCAGACGGCGGCCATCAGGTGCATCGAATCGCTCTCCGCGACCGGTTCCTCCTTCCGCTCGTCGCCGACCATCCGCCAGAACCGGTGGGGAGCGGAGTACATGACCGCGAGCTTGAGGTCGCCGGCCCCGGCGGTCCCCTGCATCGCCATGCTGTCGGTGAACCGCTGGACGTAGA
>PXSC01000059.1:17699-21257 GCA_003023535.1 Halobacteriales archaeon QS_9_70_65
TCGATTTCCTCGTCGTCGTACAGCTCCTCGAAGTCGAGGCTCCGGTCGCGCGCGGCGAGCGCCCGCTCGATCTCGCGCTCGCGGCGCTGCTGGCGCTTCGTCCTGCCCTTCCGTTCGCGGCCTCGCTTCGTGTCTGGCATACGCATGGGTATGTATACCATCCACACACATAGGCGTGTCGGCGACGGTCGCCGCCCGCCGCTCGTCGTCGGTCGGCCGTCGACCGCTGCCGCTCAGACCGGCGGCTCGCCGGCCAGGTCGTCGCGGTCGTGTGGCGCCTCGAAGTCGGGATCGGGGCCCGTCGGGACGATGCGCTTCGGGCTGACGTCCGGATGGGTCGTGTAGTAGTGCTCCGTGATGTGGCCCATGTGGGTCGTCTCGCCGAAGCCGGGCGTCTGGTAGAGATCCCGGAGGTACGGCCACAGGTTGTCGTACTCGCGGATGAGGCTGCGGTTGCACATGAAGTGGGTGTGGTACACCTCGTCGAACCGGACCAGCGTCGTGTACATCGCGATGTCGGCCTCGGTCAGCCGCTCGCCGGCGAGATACCGTCGGTCGGCAAGGACCTCGTCCCAGCGATCGAGGGCGTCGAACAACTCCGTGACGGCCCCGTCGTAGGCCTCCTGGGTGTCGGCGAAGCCCGCCCGGTAGACGCCGTTGTTGATCGGCTCGTATATCTCGTCGAGGATCCGGTCGACGTCGTCCCGGAGGTCGACCGGCGCCAGGTCGACGCCGTTGCCCACCTCGGCGAAGCGGGTCGTCAGGTTCCGCATGATCTCCCGGGACTCGTTGTTGACGATGGTGTCCTCCTGCTTGTCCCACAGCACCGGCACCGTCACGCGGCCGGTGTAGTCGTCGTCGGCGGCGACGTACAGCTCCCGCAGGTAGTCGGCGCCGTTGACGGAGTCGGCGGTGCAGGCTTCCTTTTCGGGGGTGAACTGCCAGCCGCCGTCGCCGCGGTACGGGTCGACGTAGTCGACGGTGATGGCGTCGTCCAGCCCCAGCAGCTTCCGGGTGATGAGCGTCCGGTGGGCCCACGGGCAGGCGTTGCAGACGTAGAGGTGGTACCGCCCGGCCTCGATGTCCTCCGGCGCGACCGTGTCGCGGAAGCTGGTCGTCTGTCGGTCGAACTCGCCGTCCTCGTCGGTGGCCTCGTACTCGGTCACCCACTCGCCGTTCACGAACTGGTTCATCGTACCTCACCTACGATCTCTCGACTCATATGCTCCCCGGCAGCGATGCGTGTTGCCGCCACTCCGCCCGCGCTCGTGGCGTTCCGCGGCCGCCGCCCGGGCGCCGGACCCGGCGTCCGGAGCGGCGCCGATGGGGGGTGGGGTCGAATCACAACGCTATTGAGGAGGCTTACCCAACCTCGGATATGGTCACGACAGTTGGTATCGTCGGCGGGGCGATACTGACGCTGGTGGCGGTCATCCTCCATCTCTCGGGGGGCTCCGACTGGACGCCACGCGAGGACATCTCCCAGGACGTCATCGAAAAGCGGGCGGAGTCGGTGCCGGAGACCGACTTCCCGGAGCCGTCCAACCGGGCGCTCGGCGGCGGCGGCGCGGTCGCGGCCGTCGGCGCCGAGGCCGCAGGCGAGGGCGAACTCGCCGAGGAGGCCGAAATCGACGAGAGCCCCGCGGCCATCCCCGACGACGAGGCCGCGACCTTCGAGGTCGAGTACGCAAAGGAAGCCCGAACTCGAGGAGGGCTACACCCTCACCTGCGTCGCCTACCCGACCGACGATCTGACACTGGAGACCGGCGAGTCGCCCTGAAACGGCGGCTCACTCCGCGAGCGGTGGGTCCTCCGGATCGGCGTCGTCCGCCTCCTCGGCGAGGTCGCCGGGGGCGCCGGCCGGCTCGTCGACCAACAGCGCGTGACCCGTGATGCCAACCGCGACGGCGCCGAGGACGACGACCGCGACCGATGTCATGACCGACGTCGGCGCCCCGACGCCGCCGGCCGCCAGCGACCCGATGATGTCCGCCAATACGAGGTCGTACTACTGCAGCGTGTACTCCATGTGCACGGTACGTGCCCTTCCGGCACGACTCGGCGGATCGCCGGAGTCGTGTCACAACCGTTAAGCCACCCGCCGGGGTACCTACATACGGGAGCCCGTAGCTCAGTGGACAGAGTGCTTGGTTCCGGACCAAGATGTCGCGGGTTCAAATCCCGTCGGGCTCGCTGTTTTGCGACGAACGGACGTGAGGAGCAAACAGCGTCAGCGACGGATTTGAACCCTGGGAGACGCGCACAGCGAGCATCGTGAGCGAGCACGTCTCCCTCCGGTTCAAATCCCGTCCCGTCGGGCTCGTTTTGGTTTCGAACGAGACAGGATGCATTCAACGATTCGAGCGGTTCGTTACGAGATTATCGACGTGATTCGAGAGCAGGACGGCCCGGAGTTGCCGGAGTGGCTCGATGAGGCGGTACGAGAACCCCGGAGTCCGTGAGGGACGTTCAACACGGGATGGTTGGAATCATGGAATCAGCGGCTAGGTCGTTCTCCGATGCGTGCAAGAGAAGCTGCAAAACCGGCTCTCGCCCCCTCGAATTACTTGATATTGCCTCTATCGCTCCGCACTCATCGTCCGTCTGGTGACCGGCGATATGGCCAGCAGTGGGGGTGACGACCCGCCGTCCGTCGGGGTGGCGTCGGCGTCTCAGGTCATCTCCGTTCCAGCGCAGCCCCGATCGAGTCCGCCATCGAGGCTAACTCGGGATCGTCGGTGGGAAGATCATCGAGGAAATTGACGAACGTCCGTGGAGTGCCCGAAAGAACCAGCGTACCGTCGGAAATAGCTGCCGGCAGGTCGTTCAGCCCGGCTATCTCCTCTGCTGTGTCGGTCGCTCCGTCCGGCAGACTCTCGATCGAGAACGTGAGACTACTCGCTCGGGCGGGGCCGTTCACCGCTCGGTCGTTCACCGAGAAATGACGTCGCATCTCTCGTCGTGTGACACCGGAAAGCTCGGTCACGTTCACCGGACTCGTCCGGCTGATACGCTCCCTTCCGAGTGCATGCGCGACCTGGACGACGTCGTACGTTTCTCTGGTGTCGTGAGTGCGGATGACGTGTGCTCCTCGGTCGACCTCCAGCGCCGCCGCCGCCAAGCTCACCGCGAGTTGATCTTCCGTCTCCGGCTGGTTCGCGAGGTCACCCAAGAAATCTTCCCTGTTCGTCGCGGTCAGTATCGGACACCCGAACGCTCGGAACTCGGAGAGCCGCCTGAACATCTCCCGGTTGTCCTCGTGCGTTTTCCCGTCGTACCACCCACCGAACGCGGGATCGACGATCGTACGATCGGTGACCCCGCCCCGTTCGAGGGCTTCGAACACGTCGTCGACGGTCTTCAGCGCCCCCGGGCGGTCGAGGTCCGGCGGACTCGCCATCTTGATGACCGGGACGTCGTACGCCTCGCACGTGGGCCGCATCTCCGGGTCGGCGAATCCACACACGTCGTTGATGATGTGAAATCCCTTCTGGATCGCCTCTTCGGCCACCTCGGCGTAGCGCGTCTCGATCGAGAACACCGTGTCGCTCTCGACG
>PXSC01000060.1 GCA_003023535.1 Halobacteriales archaeon QS_9_70_65
ATCGCCCACGACGGCGACGCCGACCGGACCCGGGCGGTCGCCGCCGACGGGACCTTCCTGTCGGGCGACGCGACGCTGGCGCTGCTGGCCGCCGAGGCCGCCGACCCCGGCGAGCGAGTCGCCGTCCCCGTCGACACCAGCCTGGCCGTCGAGGACCACCTCGAATCGCGGGACGTGGCGGTCACCCGGACGCCGGTCGGCGACGTCCACGTCGCCGCCGCCGCGGCCGAACCCGACGTCGCCTTCGGCGGCGAGCCGTCCGGGGCGTGGATCTGGCCCGAGGCGACGCTATGTCCGGACGGCCCGCTCGCGGCCGTCCGGTTGGCCGCGATGGCCGCCGTCGAGCCGCTGGCAAGTCGCCTCGAGGCTCTCCCGTCGTACCCGACCCGGCGGGCGAACGTCGAGGTCGACGACAGGCGGGCGACGATGGCGGCCGTCGAGAAGCGCGTCCGCGAGCGGTACGACGACGTCGGGACGCTGGACGGCGTCCGCGTCGAGACGGCCGACGGCTGGTTTCTCGTTCGGGCCAGCGGCACCCAGCCGCTCGTCCGGCTCACCGCCGAGGCGCGGGACGTCGACCGGGCGGAGACACTGCTGGCGGAGACGCGGGAACTGGTCGAGAAGGCACGGTAGCGCCGGAAGAACGCGAGAACGGAGGAAAACGGCCGGAAACGGGGAAATCGGGGTCGGCTGTGGCTCGGATACGTCGGGCTATTCGCGCCTCAGGTACGTCGGGTCGACCGCGCCTCGCGGACGTCCGAACCGTCGCGGATCTTGTCCTCACACTGGGGACAGACGCGCGGATCCTCTACGCCGTTCGGCGTGAAGACGCGCGCGTACGCTGCCGTCACGAACGCGCCGCAGTTCTGGCATTCCGGCATACCCGCAGGCAGTGTCCGGACGTATATAATAATAGCGTGACAAGGGCTGTCGAGGGTCGGGCGGAGCGGTCAGATGAGCGCCAGCAGCGCGTCGACGTCGGCGGCCGTGTTGAAGACGTGGACGGAGGCCCGGACGCTGCCGTCGGGCAACGTCCGGACGACGACGTCGGCGTCGGCGGCGCGGTCGACGAATCGCTCGGCGTCGTCGACGTCGAAGGCGACCAGCCCCGACTCGTAGCCGGCGGGCGAGCGGAGCCGATCGCCGAGGCCGGTCTTCAACCGGTCGGTCAGCCGCTCGATTCGCGACTCGACGGTCGGGAACCCGACGGCCTCGAGCAGGTCCAGCGCCTCGATCAGCCCCGCATAGGGCGCGACCGCCGTCGTCGACAGCTCGAACCGACCGGCGTCGTCGGCGTACGTCAGCCCCGGGCCGGAGGGGTCGGCGACGCCCCGATAGCCGACGTGGCGGGGCCGAAACGCCGACCGGGCCTCCGGCGCGACGTAGAGGAAGCCGGCGCCCCACGGCCCGAGCAGCCACTTGTGGCCGGAGGCACACACCGCGTCGGCGCCCCACGCCTCGACGTCGACCTCGTGCTGGCCGACGGTCTGGACGGCGTCGACGACGACCAGCGCGCCCGCCTCGTGGGCGATGTCGACGGCCTCCGTCACGGGCAGTCGGGTGCCGTGGAGCCACGACTCGGAGCTGAGACAGACGAGCCGGGCGTCGGCGACGGCCTCCCGGTAGGCGTCGGTCGGCAGCCGGCCGTCCGGGCAGGCGATCGTCTCGACCTCGACGCCGGGCAGCCGGCGCCACGGGAGGACGCCGGAGGGGTGTTCGAGGTCGGTCCGGACGACCCGGTCGCCGGCCGTCCAGTCGACGGCGTTGGCGACCCGGCTGAGGCCGTCGCCGGTCGAGGCGACGAGGGCGACGTCCGCCGGGTCGCAGCCGAGGTACGTCGCCAGCCGCTCGCGGGCCCGCTCGCGCAGGTCGGCCGCGGCGTCGTAGTGGTCCGTCTCGCAGGCGTCGAACTCCTGACGCCGCTGGGCCTCCGCGACGGCCTCGACGACCGGCCGCGGACTCGGCCCGCTGGCGCCCGTGTTCAGGTGTGCGCACGACCCGCAGGCCGGGATCGACGCTCGCAGCGACTCGGGGTCCATGCTCGCGGTTGGGCCGCCGACGCAAAGAGCGCGGCGCCGGACCGCAACCGCAAAGCCCGTCGCGGCCCTCCGATCGATCGTGCCGACGACCACGACCGACGGGACGACCGTCCGGTACGAGACGGCCGGCGACGGGCCGGCCGTCGCCTTTCTCCCCGACGCCGGCTTCGGGCCGTGGCTGTGGGGCTGGCAGGCGCCGGCGCTGGCGGGCCGGTACCGGACCGTCGTCCACGCGCCGCGGGGGACCGCCGGGTCGGACGCCGCGGGACCGTACGGCGTCGACCGGCTGGCCGCCGACCTGGAGGCCGTCCTGCGGGACGCCGGCGTCGACCGCGCGCACCTCGTCGGCGCCGGCCTCGGCGGGATGGTCGCGCTGCGGTACGCCCGCCGGTACGGCCGGGCGCGGTCGCTGGCGCTGTTCGGCACCGCCACCACCGGCGACCGGGTCGACGGCGAGGCACTGTCGGCGCTGCACCCCGACGACCCGACCCGCTACCGGGAGTCGTTGTCGCTGGCTCTCTCCGAGCGGTTCCTGGCCGAGGCGGACGTCGTCGACGACGTCGTCGCCTGGCGGCGCGAAGAGGACGCCGTCGGCGACGCCCTCACCGGCCACCGCGAGGCCGCCCGCGAGTTCGAGGCCGGCCCGCCCTTCGAGCTGACGCTGCCGGCGCTGGTCTGTCACGGCCTCGACGACCCGGTGGTGCCGCCGGCTGCCGGCGAGCGGCTGGCCGAGGAGCTCCCGCGCGGCCGGTTCGAGCCCGTCGAGGGTCGGCGGCTCTGCTTTCTCGAGCACTCGGCGGCCGTCACCGACGCCCTCGAGGGGTTCCTCGACGGCATCGAGGGGTGACGGCGGCTTCGGCGGCGTCGCTCCGACGGAAGATGACGCGGACGGTCGACGGCGGGGCGCTTTTGTACGTCGCTCCGGTACCACGAGGCGATGAAACCGCGAGTCGCGCTGGTGAACGCCTCCTACGACGATTCGAACACCGTGCGGAACTTCCGCCGCGAGCTCGACGCCGACGTGACGGTCCACGACGCCCGGGCGGGGACGCTGCCCGACGCCGGCGCCTACGACGGGCTGGTCGTCACCGGCTCGCGGGCGTCGGTCTACTGGGACGAGCCGTGGATCGACGACGTGCGAGCGTGGGCCCGCGACGCCGTCGAGACGGACACCCCGGCGCTGGGGGTCTGCTGGGGTCACCAGCTACTGGCCGACGCCGTCGGCGGCACCGTCGAGCCGATGGGCGAGTACGAACTCGGCTACCGGACGGTCCGCCACTCGGGAGCGGCGCTGTTCGAGGGCGTCCCCGAGGCGTTCACGGTCTTCACGACGCACTCCGACGCCGTCACCGAACTGCCGGCCGGCGCCGAGCGCATCGCGGAGAACGACCACGGCGTCCAGGGGTTCCGGTACGGCGACGTTCACGGCGTCCAGTTCCACCCCGAGTACGACCGCCGGACCGCCGAGGCGGTCACACGGGGGAAGGACCTCCCCCGAGAGCGCATCGAGACCGTCTGCGACGGCATCACCGAGGCGGCCTACGAGGAGGCCCGGGCCACGGGGCGGGTGTTCGACAACTTCTGCCGGCTGGCCCGGCCGACGGCCGCCGCCGACGACTGACGCCGTCGGTCGTAGTTCGAGATTCCTCGGCAGTATCGGAGAGATGCCGTCCAGAACCTCATCCCCCGATAGGACCGCTTCACGCGGTCCCAGTCAGCAGTACGGGCCGACAGTGACGATGTTCGAACGAGCGAAGGTGTCCTGCACGAACGCTCTGCGGGTGGGACTGGAAGGGGCCAGCGCGAGGGGGCTTCCATGCCGGTCATGATCGACGACGGCGACTGCGGTTCTCGTCCGAGCAGTATCCCGATCTCGTGCTAGCGTTTTTTATCGCCACCGGCCGAATGGTGGGTATGCTCGATTACCTCGACCTCGAGGCCGACCTCGACGAGCCCGAGCGGATGGTCCGGGACACCGCCCGGGAGTTCGTCGAGGAGCGCGTGCGGCCGGACGTCGGCGACCACTGGCTCGAGGGCACCTTCCCGACCGACCGCATCACCGAGATGGGCGAACTGGGGTTCTTCGGGCCGAACCTCGGCGGCTACGGCCTGCCGGACCTCTCCGAGCGGGCCTACGGCCTGCTGATGCAGGAGCTGGAGGCCGGCGATTCCGGCGTCCGGTCGATGGCCTCCGTCCAGGGATCGCTCGTGATGTACCCCATCCACGCCTACGGCAGCGACGCCCAGAAGGAACGGTGGCTACCCGCCCTCGGCTCCGGCGAGCGGGTCGGCTGCTTCGGTCTCACCGAGCCGGACCACGGCTCCAACCCCTCGGCGATGGAAACCCACGCCGAGCGGGACGGCGACGGCTACGTCCTGAACGGCACGAAGACGTGGATCACGAACTCGCCGATCGCCGACGTGGCGCTCGTGTGGGCGGAGGACCTCGAGGGCAGCTCCGACGACGACACCGTCCGGGGCTTTCTCGTCGAGACCGACGCCGCCGGCGTGACGACGAACGAGATCGACGGGAAGCTGTCGCTCCGAGCGTCGATCACCGGCGAGATTCACCTCGACGACGCCCGGGTCGAGGAGTCGGCGGTCCTGCCGGGCGTCGAGGGCATGAAGGGCCCGCTGTCGTGTCTCACGCAGGCCCGCTTCGGCATCGCGTGGGGCGCCGTCGGCGCCGCCCGGGACTGCTTCGAGACCGCCCGCGAGTACGCCGCCGACCGCGAGCAGTTCGGCGGCCCCATCGCCCGGTTCCAGCTCCAACAGGAGAAGCTCGCCGAGATGGCGACGCAGGTGACGCTGGCACAGCTGCTGGCCTACCGGCTGACCGACCTGAAAGAGCGGGGCGATATGCGCCCGCAGCACGTCTCGATGGCCAAGCGCAACAACGTCCGCACCGCCCGCGACCAGTCGCGGGTCGCCCGCGAGATTCTCGGCGGCAACGGCATCACCGCCGACCACCCCCCGATGCGGCACATGGCCAACATGGAGACCGTCTACACCTACGAGGGGACCCACGACATCCACAGCCTCGTGCTCGGCGAGGACCTCACCGGTATCGCGGCGTTCACGTAGTCAGGCGTCGTCGCCGCCGAGCGCCGCGAACGTCTTCTCGGCCCATCGCACCGCGAAGTCGGGCCCGTGGCTACGGTAGGCCGGCGAGTCCAGCGCGTCGAACGGCTTCGGCACCGCGAGGTCGTGTTTCACCGCCGCACACGCCAGTTCGGCGGCCGAGGCGACGTCCGTCCGGCCGACCGCCACCTCCGTCGACAGCTCCGACAACCGCGGCTCGAGTCGCTCGCCGGCGTCGACCCACTGGGCGTGCAGCTCCTCGCGGTCGCCCGCCCAGCCGGCGAACGTCTCCCGGGTGTGGTGGCCGAGGTAGGCGTCGTACAGTGCGGCCGCCAGCTGGTAGGTGTCGGCCGGCGACAGCCCCGTCGCCGCCGACAGCTCCGGGTAGGCCTCGCGGAAGAAGCCGAGGAAGCTCTCCGGCTTTCCGAGCCCTATCTCGACGAACGCCTCGCCGACGAGGAAGTCGACGAAGCCGTCGGGCGACCCCTCCAGTCGCGGCTTGACGAACACCGTCGGCGGCTCCGTCTGTCGGGTCCAGGCGACGCCGCCGTCGCCCGGTGCGCCGACCGTGAACTCCCCGCCGGCGAGCCGCGAGAGCGGTTCCGGGGCGTCGGCCGGCACCCAGTCGGGGTCGTACGCCAGCGGGTCCAGCGAGTCGACGACCGCGAGCAGGGTCTCCGCGACCGACGGCGGCAGCGTCTCGAAGTCGCCGTCGCTGTCGAGGACCAGCGCCTCGGGGGCGTGGACGTCCCGGACGGCCGCGAGGTCGGCCGACAGCTCCCGTCGCTC
>PXSC01000061.1 GCA_003023535.1 Halobacteriales archaeon QS_9_70_65
CTCCGCGCGGCCGTCGGTCACCCGCTTGATGTCGTCGAGCACCGTCCCGACCGCCGCCTCCTCGTTGTAGGTGCCCATCACGACGCTCAGGTCGTCGAACGTGAACGGACCGTCAGCGTTCGCGTTCGCGCTGTCGGCGTCCGCGGCGCCCGCCTCGAGGGAACTCATTACCGGGGGGTAGCCGGCGGCCGCACTTGAGTTTTAGGTTTGCCTAAAGCGACCGCGAGAGCGCGTCGTCGACGACGTCGGCGGCCCGGAGCGCCAGCGCCGCGACCGTCAGCGTCGGGTTGACGGCGCCGCCGGTCGGGAAGACCGACGAGGAGGCGATCCAGCAGTTTTCGAGGTCGTGGGTGCACAGCGTGGGGTCGACGACGCTCTCCGTGGGCTCTTCGCCCATCCGCGTGGTGCCCATGTGGTGGTAGGCGGGGCCGGTCGAGTCGGGGCCGGCGGTCCAGGTCACCTCGGCGCCCAACTCCGCGAGGATATCGCGCTGAATCTCGTTGACCCGCTCGATGGTCCGCAGCGCGCGGTCGCCGACGGTCCAGTGGACGTCCGGCACCGGGTTGCCGAGGTCGTCGGTCCGCTCGTCGTCGAGGCCGACGTAGCTGTCCTCGCGGGGCAGTTGCTCGACGAGGGCGCCGACGGCGACGTGGCCGCCGTAGGACTCGCGCAGCCGTTCGAGCAGGTCGTCGCCCCAGTCGTCGCCCGTCATCGCCAGTTCGACCGGCGACGGGCCCGCGTAGTTGAGGAACTCGAGCTTGAACGGCGCCACCGTCTCGTCGGCCTCGTCGTAGAACTGGTGACTCTCGGTCGTGACGAAGCCGACGTGGTTCTGCCGGGTCGACTCCTCGAGGACGCCGCCGACGCCGGCGAAGAGGTGGTCGGTGAAGTACCGGCCGACGGCGCCGCTGGAGTTCGCCAGGCCGTCGGGGTAGCGGTCCGAGGCCGACAGCAGGAGCAGCCGCGGAATCTCGACGCCGCCGGCCGCCAGCATGAAGGCGTCGGCTCGCTGGCGGTGTTCGGTCCCGTCGGGCGCGACGTAGACGGCCGCCTCGATTTGGTCGGGGCCGTGGGCCAGTTCGGTCACCCGGGCGCGGTCGACGACGGTCGCACCCTTCCGTTCGGCGTCCTCGACGTGGACGGTCGCGTCGTACTTGGCGCCGGAGGGACACACCGGCTGACAGGTGCCGTAGCCGACGCACTCGCCGCGGCCGTCGTACGGTTCGGAGTTGCGGGCGTTCGGCACCGAGTGGGTCGCGATGTCCAGTTCCTCGCAGGCCTCGGCGAACAGCGAGTCGCTGTGGGACGGCGGGAACGCGGGGTTGGGAAACGGCGCCTCCCGCGGCGGCCCGAAGGGGTTGTCGTCGGCGCCGGAGACGCCGAAGGCCCGCTCGGCCTCGGCGTAGTACGGCCGGAGGTCCGCGTAGTCGAGGGGCCAGTCGGGGCCGACGCCCCGCTCCGTGCCGGAACTGAAGTCCGCCTCGTGGAGGCGCATCACCATCCCCTGCCAGTGGAGCGTCGACCCACCGACCCCTTTGACGCGGGCGTGGTTGAGCGGGTAGAACCGCTCGCCGGACGCCGCGTGGGCGTCCCGGGGGCCGCCCATCTCCCAGACGTCCGGCCGATCGTAGGCCGGTCGGATGGCGCGCTCCTGGCGGTCGAGGCGATCCTCGGGGTCGAACCGCGGGCCGGCGTCGAGGACGACCACCTCGTGATCGGCCGCCAGCCGATCCGCGACCAGCGCGCCGGCCGGACCGGCACCGACGACGCAGACGTCGGCGTCCGGGACGGGCGTTCGGTCCCGCCCGTCGGCCGCCGAGGGGGTGCCGCTCACTGCCGCGGTCCCCGCCGGTAGCTGTCGGTCCCGCCGGGGTGGCCCCGGGGGTTCTCGATGCCGACCAGCTCTCCACCGGTCGGCGAGGCGTACAGCGCCATCAGGAGGTCGTTGACGACGTAGTACCGCACCCGCTCGGCGGTCGACCCGTCGGGGGCCTCCGCGGCGGTGTCGACGCCCATCTCCCGCAGCAGCGCGTCGCGGTCCTCGGTGGCGAGGTCCGCGAAGGCGGCGTCGTACCAGGCCTCGGCACGGTCGTCCGTCGTCTCGACCGCCGCCCGGACCCCGCGGGCGTGATCGTCGTCGCCCGCCGCGCGCCGCTCGGCGAACGTCTCGACGAACGGCTCGACACCGGACAGCTCGCTCGGGTAGACGACCTCGGCGACCGCGACCAGCGTCTCGACCGGCGCCGTCGCGGCGTCGCCACCGGTGTCGACGGCGTAGGCGGCGGCGCCCGTTCCCACCCCGATGGCCGCGAGCGCGCCGATGGCGTCCCGCCGGGACAGTTCCATGGAGGCGATTTAGGCAGACCTAATCAAATGCGTTGTGAATCGGCGGCGCGGTCAATTCTGACTTCTCCCACGACTGAAGCCGTGAGGCTATAGTAGCTACAGACCAGCGCCCGCCACAGACGGGCATCCTCACCGGGAGTTCCCTGGTCGGATGCCAGGGTTCGGACCGGGTCAGTACGGCCCCCGACTCAACAGAGGCTTTGTGAGACTTGCCGAGACTCGGTATACCCATTCCCGGAGTAAATACTACTCAGGCTTATGAGATTCATTCCACCCTGAAAGTGGGCTTTCTCCCTGTGTCCGCTGTAAAGGACGGTTGGGGCCCCCCTGCTTGGGACGAAGCGCTTACCCACACCGGCGACCAGTATGGAGTTGATGACCGAGGACGGCAACGAGTCGGCCGGTCGAGCAGCAGCCCCGGACCCGGATGTCGACGCGATTCCATCGCTGACGGCAATCGCGCCGGCGTACGACCGCTTGCTCGAAATCGCGACCCAGCGGCTGGACGGCCCGGTGCAGACGCGGGTTCGGACTTGGGAGGACGGCGAATTCACAATCCGCGTGTATCACGGGTATGGGCCGCATCCGCAGCGGCCGGACACGGCGTATCAGCACGTCCTGCGATACCACAGCCGCAAAAACAGCGTCGTAGAGGGTCTCGTCGCAGTGGACGTGAAAACGTCGGAGAAAACACTGATTTACCGCACGATCATAGGTACCGGTGGCGTCCGCGTCGACGCCGGTCGCATCCCCGAATAAATAAGGGTATTCTGGGGGCGACCAACTCAGCTGTTTTGAATTTCCCCTGCCGCTTACGGCACTCGCGGATTCGTTCCAGGCGGGTACCCGACCTCTCCGCGTGTTGTGATGGCTCTCGGTGGGTGGTCCTCCTACGATGCAATCGAGCCATGTCTCGCCGCCCTCGCCGAGCCCAACATTCTGGACCAGTTCGGTAGGGTTCCACTCTGATGGGTTTCGGCCCCAACGATAACCCTTATTTTGTTGGGCTCGTGTACCAACATAGGAGACCCGTGTCAGCGACGGTCGTGTACCGGGAGGAAAACGAGAAACCGGACGGGAGTCGGTACGAGATGGTCGCCTGGCAGGTCCCGGTGAGCGAGGACTTCCCCCAGGGGCTGAAGTACAGCTTCCAGTACATGGACGCCGACGACGACACGCTCCTGCGATACGACAACGCGCCCTACCACCTGGATGTCAGCCGGCATCACCGACATCCACCCGACGGCGAGATCACGGAGTTGGAGTTCACCGGCCTCTCCGACCTGATCGACGACTTCCAGAACGAGGTCGACGAAATCTATGAGCGACGAACCAACTGACACCGAACCCACGCACGACGAGTTCACCCCCGACCCGGACGAGGTCGAGTACCCTTCGACCCTCCGCATCACGTCGAAGCCGTCCAAGGACCACAAGAAGAGTGCCCTGGACCGTGCAGAGCGCTGGGAGCAAGGCGACGAGGTCCCGCACGTCGTCAATTTCGAAGACCGAGCGCGCCTCCGCCAGCTGCTCACCGACCGGCGGATGGAGCTGCTCGAGACGGTGATGGAACGGCCTCCCGAGAGCATCCGCGCGCTGGCTGGCCGCCTCGACCGTGACGTGCACGACGTCCACGACGATCTGCATCTGCTGGCCGAGTACGAAATCATCTACTTCGAGGAAGACGGCCGCGCGAAGAAGCCGTACATTCCCTACGACACGGTTCGGATCGAGGTTGAGTTCGGCCTGTCGTGTAGTGAGAGCTCAGAGTCGGCCGCATCGACCTGAACTTCCAGTTCGTCGGGCAGTTGCGCGCCGAGCGGCAGCAGGTCCCGCTCGTCGGTGCCGCGGCCGTGAGCCAGTACGACCGCCGGCGCGTCCGACGCGGCGGTCCCCGGGCGGTGCTCGTGGACGAGCGGTAGGTCCTCCGGCGCGGTCATGCGCCCGCTACGACGGCGACGATCAAAAGCCGCCGGTCGACGCGCCCCACCGTGTGACACGTTGCCATAGGATTTATGATCGTGGCTCGGCAACCGGTACCCGTATGGCGACCGCAGACGACATCTTCGACGAGTTCCTCGACGAGCGGGGGCACGAAACCGAGTCCCAGTCGTGGGAGCAGGACTACAACAAAAAGCGGTGTCCGGACTGCGAAGGGCTCCACGGGCCCGAGGCGTCGTCGTGTACGGTCTGCGGCTGGCAGCCGACCTGAGGTGAGGCCACGGTCGGCCGGTGCGCCGACGATCGTCCGACAGCGCCGCTCCGTGGTGGTATCGGTCGCAAGCACTCGTTTTATGAGGCCGCGCGGCATTGAACGAGTAATGTCCAATTCCACCCAGGTGACACGACTGTTCGGAGGCCCCGGCAGCGGGAAGACGACGGCGCTGCTGGACCGGGTCGACGAGATGCTCGACGAGGGCGTCGATATCGACGATATCCTGGTCGTCTCCTACACCCGGGCGGCCGCCACCGAGGTCCGCGAGCGGCTCTCCGAGCGGCTCGACCGGAGCCCGAAGTCGCTCCGCGGCAACGTCTGTACGATGCACGCCAAGGCATACGAGCTGCTGAACCTCTCGCGGGGCGACGTCGTCGGCGAGAACGACAAGGAGGCCTTCTGCGAGGAGTACGGCGTCGAGTTCGAGGACGAGTACAGCTCCTCGCGGCGGCGGTCGGCGCGGTCGACGACGCTGGGCAACAAGATCATCGCCACTTCCCAGTGGCTCCAACGGACCGAACGCGACGTCGCCGAGTGGTACCAGGTCCCCTTCAAGTGGGACGACGACGAGGTCCGGCTGCCGCCGGAGATCGACGACGAGGCACAGACGGGCAACAAGTACACCCCGACGTGGCCCTCCTCCGACGACCGAGTCGACATCCCCGAGGTCATCCGGGCGTGGCGGGCCTACAAGGGCGAACACGGGATCGTCGGCTTCGCGGACATGCTCGAGCGGGTCAAACAGCGGTCGCTCGTCCCCGGCGTCGATCACGTCGTCATCGACGAGTTCCAGGACATCACCACGCTGCAGTACGCCGTCTACGACGAGTGGAAGCCCCACATCGACGCCGTCCTCATCGCCGGCGACGACGACCAGGTCGTCTACGCCTGGCAGGGCGCCGACCCCAACCTCCTGCTCGACGAGGGCGTCGACGACGACGTCGTGCTGCCGAACTCCTACCGGCTGCCGTCCCGCATCCTCAACGTCGTCAACACCCAGATCGACCACATCGACAAGCGTCAGGACAAAGACCTCAAGCCGCGCAAGCAGGGCGGCTCCGTCGAGGCCGTCCGCAACCCCTCGATGCTCGATTTGGTACGGAACGTCCGCGGCACCCTCGAAGAGGACGAAGACGGCACCGTCATGTGTCTGTTCCGGGCCCGTTACCAGATGTTCCAGTTCATGGACGAGTTCATCGACGAGGGCATCCCCTTCAAGGCGCTGACCGACCAGCGGATGTGGACCGATCGGCTGCAGGGGTACGTCGACGCAATCGAGGCCGTCGACCGGGGCGAGTCGATCGACGGCCTGCAGGCCCGCCGGCTCGGCGAGATGCTCGCCGACAGCGCCTTCGGCACCGGCGAGCGCGACGACTACTTCGACGCTCTCGACG
Organism: Halobacteriales archaeon QS_9_70_65; assembly: GCA_003023535.1. Next base: position 5,956 of record PXSC01000061.1, read on the forward strand.
ACCGACAGGAGGCCGCGGGCGTCGACGACCTCACCGAGATGGAGCTGCCGGCCGACTTCGTCGACGACCACGCCCCCTTCGCGCCCGGCCCCGCGTCGGCGTCGGACATGCTGACGAAGGTGTCGAACTTCCAGGAGCGGTCCGTCGAGGCGTACTTCGGCGGCGACTACCGCGGGATGGACCCCTCGCGGCTCCGGCTCGGCACCATCCACTCCGCGAAGGGCCGGGAGGCCGACCACGTGTTCGTCGCGACGGATCTCACCGAGAAGGTCGTCGAGCAGATGGCCGCCTCCGTCGACGACCCCACCGAGGTGGCGGGCGTCACCGAGTTCACCAAGCACTCCGACCCCGTGCCGACGCTGACCGACAACGAGCGGCGGGTGTTCTACGTCGGCATGTCGCGGGCCCGCGAACGGCTCGTCCTGCTGGAGAACCTCGTCGACGGCGCGCCGACGCTGCCGGCGGACGTACTGCTGCACGACGAGCCGGTCGAGGAGTCACTGGAGCAGGTGCTCGAGCAGGCCCAGCAGACCGGCGCCGAACTGACCGCCGACTGACCGGGGACCCGCCGTCGGCGGACTTCTCCGGTCACTTGAGTCGACCGACGATCCGGTCGGTCACCCGCGCGTAGATGTACTCGCTGACCGCGACGAATCCGACGGCCATCCCGAAGAAGGCCGCTCCGAGCGGCAATCGGCCGTCCAGGACGGTGGAGACGCCGACCAGCGCCACCGGCACCGCTATCACGAGCGTCGTCAGCAACCACAGCGAGCGGACGATACCGAGCGCCATCGCTCACTCGCTCTCCGGGTCGGCGTCGTCGCCGTCCGACTGAAGCCAGTCGAGGGCCCGCCCGCCGACGACGTCGACCGGGTCCGGTCGGTAGAGCACCCCGACGACGAGGCCGGCCGCGACGGCCAGAAAGCCGACGCCGGCCGCCGTCCGCCCGCCGACGAGGAACTCCACGCCGAGCAGCCCGACCGGCGCCGCCAGCGCCGCGGCCCCGAACAGCGCCACCGTGTCGAGGACGTTCATACGCGACGGTACGCGTCGAGGCGCAAAAGCCCGCCGCCTGCGACCGGCGACGACAGCCTTTCGACCCTCGCGGCCGTACCGTCGGTATGTTCACCGGCATCGTCGAGGAGACCGGCGAGGTGACGTTCGTCGAGGACGGCCCCGAGGGCCGGCGGTTCGGGGTGTCGGCGTCGTTCTGCGACGAACTCGAGCACGGCCAAAGCGTCGCGATCAGCGGCGCCTGTCTCACCGTCGAGGGCGTCACGACCGACGGCGACGGCGAGTTCGAACTGTTCTGCTCGGAGGAGACCCTCAAGCGGACCTACCTCGGGAGCCTCGAGCCGGGCGACGCGGTCAACCTCGAGCGGGCGCTGCCGGCCGACGGCCGCTTCGACGGCCACTTCGTGCAAGGCCACGTCGACGGCGTCGCCGAGGTGACCGAAATCGAGCAGGTGGGGGGCGGTCCCGCGAGCGGAGCGAGTGGGACCTCGTCGGGGGAGGGCGGCGAGCCCGACGGCGACTGGACGTTCGGCTTCTCGCTACCCGACGACCTCGCCCCGTACGTCGTCGAGAAGGGATCGATCGACGTCGACGGGATCTCGCTGACCGTCGCGGAGCTGCGCGAGGGATCGTTTTCGACCGCCATCATCCCGGCGACGTACGACCTGACGACGCTGTCGGCGAAGGCGGTCGGCGACCCGGTCCATCTCGAGGTCGACGTCGTCGCCAAGTACGTCGAGAGCCTCACCGAGGGCTACCGGTAGCTACGCGTCGGCGTCGAACTCCGTCAGCTCCGGCTCCAACTCCCCCGGGTCGGCGTCGTCGTGGGCCCGCTCGTATGCCCGGCGGTAGCGCTGGAGCTTCCGGTAGAGGATGGCGAAGAACAGTCCGGCGTAGACGACGACGAAGCCGAAGAAGACGACCAGCGCCGGCACCCCCGGGACGACGAGCTCGACCAGCCCCGGCACGATGCCGGCCAGCGTGTTGTAGGTGGCGTGGATGAACGCGGCGATGATGATGCCCTTGATGATGATCGGGACGGCGTTCTCGCGGTTGAACTTCGCGAGGCCGAGGTAGTAGCCGGCGAAGGCGGAGTAGATGACGTGGCCGGGACCGGCGAGGCTGCGGACGGCCGTGATCTGGCCGCCGTCGTCGACCGTCTCGGAGAACTGCGCGACGACGTCGATCGTCGCGGCCGTGATGAGGGCGCCGGAACCCTGGAGGTTCTGGGTGATGTAGAGGACGTTTTCGATGGTCGCGAAGCCGAGGCCGGCGACGGCGCCGTACACCGCGCCGTCGACGACCGAGTCGAAGCGGTCGTCCCGGTAGGCGTACAGCCGCACCGCGAGCATCTTGACGAACTCCTCGCCGGGGCCGACGACGAGGTAGAAAAAGAGGATAACGCCGACCGGGCCCAGCGTCTGGAGAGCCCCGAGGCGACCGTTGACGACGGCGGCGAAGCCGGCAAACAAAATCGCGAGGACGAACGTCGCCCCGAGAAGCGTCGGCGGCTCCTTCGTCGTGACGTCGGTCCGGTAGACGTACAGCCCCGACGCCGCCGGCCAGGATCGCCAGGAAGATGACGAACCCGAGCACGTAGACGGCCCACCGGCCGCGCCGGTGGACGGTCACCGCGAGCCTGTCCAGCGCCGTCCGGGGCTCCCAGGCGGCGACGTCGTAGAGGTCCTCCGAGTCGTCCGCACGGGCCTCGACCGGGTCTTCCATACCGACACCTGCGGCGGTGGGATCCTAACGGTTTTGTTGCCGGCACAGGTTGGTTCACATAAGGCCGGGTAATCGCCCAATTTCGACTGGCGCGTCACCGACCTCTTAGCGGATCGAACGGACGAGACACGCCGGCGTTCGTGCGGTTGCTCCACCGGCGCCATCCGAGCTGCGAGGCGTCGAGCGAAGCGAGGATAGCGGTGGAGCGACCGCCAGCGAGCCAAGGGCGTTTGAGGCCACCCTCGACGGCATCGAATAGTATCCGCCTATCCGGACACCACCCCGACGACGAGCCGGGACGCTTTCGGTCTCCCGTCCCGAACGCCGGATATGCACTTCGACCAGCGGACACAGCGGGCCCTCCGGGAGTTCGGCCTCTCGACGGCCGAGATCCGGGAGCTGTCGACGGCCGTCGTTGAGGCGACCGCCGAGGCCGCCGCCGACATCGAGGCGTTCTTCGAGGGCCGCGACGTCGTCTACTCCGACATGGAGAAGGCCCACTCAGCCGCCGAGTTCCCCGAACACGACCTGGCGTACGTCGACCTCTACACCCACGGCGCCGACCTCCGGGGGTACGTGCGGTTCGACGGCTGGGGCGTCCCCGTCGAGGGCGGCCGCGTGCTCGGCGACGGCGTCGTCGAGCTGACGCTCGGGCCGACCGTCGACGGCCGCGTCCGGTTCGCCGCCGACCGCGAACGTCTATGAACGTCCGCGTTCGCGGCATCTACACGCGCGACCGTCCGGACGACCGACGACCGCCAGGGCGTCGGCGTCGCCGGCGACCCCGAAGCGGTCGCGGCGCTGCGGGAGCGGCTCCGGGCGGTCGGCCGCGACGCCTTCGCCTGGTCGAACCCCGCCCCCCCCGGGGCGGTGTTCCGCGGCGTCGTCGCCGAGACGCTCGGCTCCGGCGCCGTCGTCGACCTCGCCGTCGACGGCGACGCAATCGAGGGCTTTCTCCCGTACGACCGCGTCGACGGTTACGTCGAGACCGGCGACGACTACCGGCTCCAGGTGGCGACGCCGGCGCCGCCGTGGCGGGACGCCCGGCCGTCGCTGGCGACCGACCTGCAGGCGCCGGGCGGGCTGGTCGAGCTCCGCCGCGGCGACGGCGGGCGCCGCGACGAGACGGCCCGGATGGCGGAGCTACTTCCAGTCGACCCCCCCGAGGGGTGGACGCCGCGGTGGTCGCCGGCCGCCGGCGACGCCTCCCTGGACGCGATGGCGGCGGGGCTGGAGCGGGCGAGCGACCGCGCCGAAACCATCGAGTCGGCGGTCGCGGCCGCCGACGGCGACGGTGACGGCGAGCCGGGCCGAATCGCCGCGCCGCAGGCCGGCGCCTGGGTGTGGTTCGGCCGGGAGTCCCGCTTCGAGCTCGACGACGTGCGCCGGCGGGTGGCGGCGACGATGCCCGGCCACCACCGGACGAAGGCCGCCGACGACGACGCCAGTGCGGCCGTCGACCTCGTCGAAGCCGTCTGCGGCGATTCCGGCGACGAGTTCCCCTTCGCGGCCGTCGCCGACCAGTTCGGCCCCCGCGAGGGCGGGACCCTCGCCATCGGCCACGGTAAGCCCGACGGCCGGGGGATCGTCCTCGGGCGGGGGGAGGTGGTCGAGCGGGACGACGACGACCGCTCGGTCACCGTCGAGCGGGAGATGACCGCCGGCGGCACCTACGACGCCCTCGGCGTCGAGCGGCGGGCCGGCGACGTCGCCCGGACGACGCTCGTCGAGGGACGGTGGTGGTACCCGACGGTCTACCGGGGCGACGACGGCACGCGCCGCGGCACCTACGTCAACGTCTGCACGCCGGTGGAGCTGTTCCCCGACGCCGCGCGGTACGTCGACCTGCACGTCGACGTGGTGAAGGCGCCCGACGGCGAGGTCCGGCGGGTCGACGACGACGAGCTCGAGGCGGCCGTCGCCGCCGGCCACGTCGCCGAGCCGCTCGCTGACCGCGCCCGCGAGGTCGCTGCCTCCATCGAGAAGGCCCTGTAGCGGCGCCCGGGGTGCGGGACACCGCCCCGCCGGGATATCGGCTCACCGGGACGTCGACCGGTGCCGACTTGTCCGCCCGCCGCCTGTCGCCGGACGTGAACCTCGATACGTATCTCGTGACCGGCGCCGAGCACTCGCCCGGTCGCTCGACGGTCGACGTCGTCGAGGCGGCCGTCGCCGGCGGCGTCGACGTCGTCCAGCTGCGGGAGAAGCCGGCGAGCGCGCGCGACCGGTACCGCCTCGGCCGGGAGCTGCGGGAGCTGACGCGGGCGGCGGACGTGACCTTCCTCGTCAACGACCGGGTCGACATCGCGGCGGCGGTCGACGCCGACGGCGTCCACCTCGGCGACGACGACCTCCCGGTGTCCGTCGCCCGCGAGCAGCTGGGCGACGACGCCGTCGTCGGCCGGTCGGTCTCGACGCCGGCCGGCGCCCGCGAGGCCGCAGCCGCCGGCGCCGACTACCTCGGCGTCGGCGCGGTGTACGCGACCTCCTCGAAGGACACCGACCCGGAAGGCACCGAGATCGGCCTCGAACGGCTCCGGGCGATCGACCGGGCCGTCGACGTCCCGTTCGTCGGCATCGGCGGCGTGACCGTCGACGACGCCGCCGACGTGGTCGCGGCGGGCGCCGACGGCGTGGCGGTCATCTCGGCGATCACGGCCGCCGACGACCCCGAGGCGGCGACGGCGGCGCTGGCCGAGGCGGTCGCCGACGGCCGCCGCCGGCGATGACCGACGAGTTCGCCGGCCGGGTCGCGCTCGTGACGGGCGCCAGCTCCGGCATCGGCGCCGCGACGGCCCGTCGGTTCGCCGCCGAGGGCGCGGACGTGGTGCTGGCGGCCCGCACCGAGACGGCGCTGTCGACGGTGGCGGCGGAGTGCCGCGAGGCCGGCGTCGAGGCGCTTTCGGTGTCGACGGACGTGACCGACGCGGCGGCCGTCGAGGCGCTCGTCGCGGCGACGACCGACCGGTTCGGCCGGCTGGACGTCGCCGTGGCCAGTGCCGGTATCGGCGAGGCCCGCGACGTGCCGATTCCGGAGCTACCGCTGGAGCAGTTCGAGCGGGTCACCGAGACGAACGTCCACGGCGCCTTCCACACGACCCGGGCGGTGCTGCCGGCGCTGCGGGCCTCGGCGGGCGCGCTCGTCTTCGTCGGCAGCTTCAAGGGCCGGTACCCGAGCACGTCGACGCCGGTGTACGCGGCCTCGAAGTGGTGGCTGCGCGGCTTCGCGAGAAGCGTCGCCGGCCGGGTCGGCCCGGACGGCGTCGGCGTCACCGTCGTCAACCCCTCGGGCGTGACGACGCCGTTCGGCTCGGAGTTCCGCGAGAAACCCAACGAGACCGCCCTTAACGAGGAGACGACGCTGGACGCGGCGGACGTCGCCGACGCCGTCGTCTACGCCGCCGGCCGGGACGCGCCGGCGACGGTGACGGAGCTGAACCTCGACCGCCGGGACGTCCTCGCGCGGTTCTGACGTCGGGGCGACGGAGACGGCTCAGTCCCGGAGCCGGCGAGCCAGCGCCGCGAGCCCGAGGCCGGCCGCCCCCGTCGCGGGCCCGAGACCGGCGCCGTCGGCAGTCGTCTCCGCCGTGTCCGTCGTCCTCTTTTTTATCCGTCGCCTCGGCCGGGGTCGAGGACGACGCGACGGTCGGGAAGGTGTAGACGGCGGCGGCCGCCTCGGGGTCGTCGGCCGAGAGGTCCCGCCAGCCGCTGGCGACGACGTGGTCGCCGGCGCCCCGTGCGGTCCAGAACTCGGTCGTCTCGTCCCGCCAGCCGCCGAGTTCGCGGGGGGCGGTCGGCTCCGAGACGTCGTGGACGCGGACGCCGCCGCGGTACCAGGACGTGTAGAGGCGGTCACCGGCGAACTCGAAGTTGTGCGCCGTGGTCCAGGTGCCGTCGATCGTCGGGTCGGCGGTCGGCGGCGCCTCGATCCGGGCGAGCCGCTCGCCGGCCTCGTGGTCCCACAGCTCGACGCCGCCGACGACCGAGGCCGGCGCCTCAGGGTCGGTCGCCCACGCCTCCTCGTCGAGCGCGAGCACCGGGTCGCCGGGGCCGCGCGGGGTCGCGGAGTGGTCGTCGCCGGGCAGCGAGAACGTCGCCTCCCGGAGTTCGACCCGGGAGTCGACGTCGGCTAGCGCCCCGGGGTCGCGGCCCCGGAGGCCGGGCACGGCCGTCGGGTCGGCCGGATCGGAGACGTCGACGAGCCACGTTCCGGCCTCCAGGTACGAGTAGTAGGCGACGCCGTCGACGACGGTGACGTCGTGCAGCTACCGGAGGCCCGGTCGACGTCGGCCCAGCGGTCGTCGGCGTCGACGACCGACCACCGACCGACCGTCTCGCCGGTCCCGAGACCGACGCAGACGAGCGGGTTCCGGTCGCCGTCGTTGCCGCAGAGGGAGAGCGTCTCGTCGTCGAGGTCGACGTTGTGGTCGTAGAATGGCGTCTCGTGAACGAGGACCCGCTCGGGGGCGGCGGGGTCGGAGACGTCGAAGACGACGGCCGCTCTCGGGACGTCGTCGAGGGGGTTGGCCGGCCCCGCAACGGCGTAGCGGTCGCCGTGGAGCTTCCCGTCCTGGACGCCGGCCATCGGCCCGTCCGGGTGGTCGGCCGGCAGCGACCGACGCTCGGCCAGCAGCGTCGGCTCCGCCGGGTCGGAGGTGTCGACCGTCGCGAAGCCGTCGGTCGTCGCGACGTAAGCAATGCCGTCGTCGACGACCAGCTCCTTCGCGCCGGGGACCGACAGCCGGCCGAGCGGCTCGAACGGTTCCGTCGCCCCGGCGCGGCCGACCGCCGGCAGCAGCAGCGTCGCGGCCCCGCACGGAGGGCGTCCCGTCGTCACATCGCCGGCGATAGGGCGGCGACACGTCTATCGGTTTCGCCGCGGGTGGCTCCCGGAGGGTCGGCGGCCGCGGCGCGGGAGCGGCGCCGAACCGACGAGCCGGGGTTGTGAGCTCGAAAGGGAACGTGGATTCATGTACGGGGGCACGCTACCTCGGCCGATGTCGGACGACGCCGACCGCGGGCAACTGCTCATCATCGTCGGGCTCATCATCGCGGTGAGCTTCATCGGGCTCGCGGTGGCGCTCAACGCCGCCATCTTCACCGAGAACCTCTCGACGCGGGAGAGCGTCGGGCGCCGCGACGGTCGCCGACGCCCGGAGGAAGTTCGGCGACCTCCTCGGGGAGTGGGAGACCGCCAGAGAGCGGGAGGCCGCCTCCGAGGGCGCCGACTTCGGGCTGGACCGGACGGCACACGTCGGTTGGCGGCTCGAACAGGGCGCGAACCGCTCGTTCACGCCCGCGAACGACACCGACGCGACCGACTGGACCGTCGCCGGCGACGCCCGCGACGTCGCGGGCTTCCGGCTGAACGTGAGCCGCGACGACCTCTACGACGGGGTAGGTAACTTCTCGAACCTCAAGAGCGACGCCTTCCGGGTCAATATCTCCAACGACACCGTCGACCGGGAGCTGTACGTCTTCCGCGATTCGGGGAACTCGACGGTGGTCGTCTACGAGGGCGACCCCACCGCCCCGAGCGACCTCGGGGACCTGCTGTCGGGACCGGAGAGCTGCGCGGCGACGACCGACCGGGCGGTCGTCGACCTCCGGGCGGCGACGCTCGACGGCGACGACTGCGACGCGCTTTCGTTCGACGACGACCTCGAGGGGAACGTCTCGGTCCGCTACGAGAACGTCCAGGACGGCGGCGACGAACGGGTCAACGGCACCTATTGGGTCGTCGTCAACGGCTCCGACGCGGTCGCCACCACCGGCGGCCAGCCCGACAGGTTCGACGCCCCCGGCGGGTCGGCGCCGACGGCGACGGCGGTCGTCTACGCGGTCTCCTACGACACCCACTACCGGCGGAACGACGTGGTCCACGACCGCGAAGGTCGGTACGCCCCGCGGGCGGAGGCGTACTGAGACTCTAATCGACAGGGTTTCGGTCCGCCGGTCCGTCCGGAGAGATGATGACCGACGACATCGTCGTCCGGGGTGCCTCCGAGCACAACCTCGAGGACATCGACGTCGCAACTTCCTCGGCCAGATGGACAAACCGCAGGTCGAAAACGTCGAGGGGCTGTCGCCCGCCATCTCCATCGACCAGAAGAACGCCGCCAACAACCCCCGCTCGACGGTCGGGACCGTCACCGAGCTCCACGACTACCTCCGGCTGCTGTACGCCCGCGTCGGGACGCCGCACTGTCCGGAGTGCGGTCGCGAGGTGGGCGAGCAGTCCGCCCAGCAGATGGTCCGTCGGCTGCTGGAGCTGCCCGAGGGGACCCGCGCGAAGCTGTGCGCGCCGGTCGTCCGCGACCAGAAGGGCGCCTTCGCCGAGCGCTTCGAGACGCTCGTGAGCGAGGGGTACACCCGCGTCGAGGTCGACGGCGAGGAGTACGACCTCGCGACGGAGACGCCCGACCTCGACGAGAACTACGACCACACGGTCGACGTCGTCGTCGACCGGGTGAAGCTCCGCGAGGCGGACCGCTCGCGGATCACCGACTCCGTCGAGACCGCCCTCGAGGAGGCCGACGGCGTGCTGAAGATCGTCCTGCCGGATCCGCCCGAGGACGCCGACGTCGGCGCCGAGTCCCGCTCGACGGGCGACCTGGCAGGCGACGCCGACGACCGCGCGGTCGTCGAGTTCTCCGAGGAACTCGCATGTACCGTCTGCGGCATCGACCTGCCCGAAATCGAGACCCGCTCGTTTTCGTTCAACTCGCCGCACGGCGCCTGCCCGGAGTGCGAGGGCATCGGCGAGACGAAGGAGGTCGACGAGGAACTGGTGGTACAGGATCCCTCCAAGCCCCTCAAGAACGTCTTCGAGGCCTGGAGCTACAACCGGTCGTACTACCGGACGCGGCTGGACGCGGTGGCGGCGCACTTCGGCGTCGGCGTCGAGACGCCGTTCGAGGACCTCGATCCCGAGGTGCGGGAGCAGTTCCTCTACGGCACCGACGAGCAGGTCGTGTTCCGGCGCCGGACGAAAAACGGCACCCGGCGCAAACAGAAGCGCTTCGAGGGCGTGATCCCGAACCTCGAGCGGCGGTACGTCGAGACGGACTCCGACGGCACCCGCGACCACATCGAGAACTACATGGCGACGACGACGTGTCCGGCCTGCGACGGCACGCGGCTGAAGCCCGAATCGCGGGCCGTTCTCGTGGGCGACACCGCCGTCACCGAGGTCAACCGGATGTCCATCGGCGACGCCCTCGCGCACTTCGAGGGGCTGGACGCCGACCTCGACGCCCGCGAGCGGACCATCGCCGAGGAGATCCTGAAGGAGATCCGCGACCGCCTCGGCTTCATGGAAGAGGTCGGCCTGGAATACCTGACGCTGGACCGGGAGGCGGCGACGCTGTCGGGCGGCGAAAGCCAGCGCATCCGGCTGGCCACGCAGGTCGGCTCCGGGCTCGTCGGCGTGCTGTACGTGCTGGACGAGCCGTCCATCGGCCTCCACCAGCGGGACAACGACAAACTGCTGGACACGCTGGAGGGGCTGCGGGACCTGGGCAACACCCTCGTCGTCGTCGAGCACGACGAGGCGACGATGTGGCGGGCCGACAACGTCATCGACATGGGGCCCGGTCCCGGCAAGCGCGGCGGCGAGGTCGTCGCCAACGGCGACGTCGAGGAGGTGATGGACGCCGACGACTCCGTGACGGGCGACTACCTCGCCGGCCGCCAGACGATTCCGGTGCCTGACGAGCGCCGCGAGCCCGACCGACGGGAGGGCTCGAACGGAGCGAGCGGGGAGGCACGACCCGCGAGTAGCGAGGGCGACCGGCGGGAGCCCTCGGAAATGGCGAGCGGCGACGTTGGAGCCGCGAGCCGCGAGCCGGACGGCCACCTCACCGTCCGCGGCGCCCGCCAGCACAACCTCGACGACCTCGACGTCGCGTTCCCGCTGGGCTGTTTCACGGCGATCACGGGCGTCTCCGGCTCCGGGAAGTCGACGCTGCTGCACGAGATACTGTACAAGGGGCTGGTGCGGCGGATGAACGACACCGACGTCAACCCCGGCGCCCACGACGCCATCGAGGGGGTCGAGGAGATCGAGACGGTCCGGCTCATCGATCAGTCGCCCATCGGCCGGACGCCCCGCTCGAACCCCGCCACCTACACGGGCGTGTTCGACCACATCCGGGAGCTGTTCGCCGAGACCAAACTCGCCAAGCGGCGCGGCTACGCGAAGGGTCGCTTCTCGTTCAACGTCAAGGGCGGCCGATGTGAGTCCTGCGGCGGCCAGGGCACCGTCAAGATCGACATGAACTTCCTGTCGGACGTCTACGTGCCCTGCGAGGAGTGCGACGGGAACCGGTACAACGACGAGACGCTGCAGGTCACCTACAAGGACGCCACCATCTCCGACGTCCTGGAGATGGAGGTCGACGAGGCGTACGAGTTCTTCGAGGGCCACACCGGCATCCGGCGGCGGCTGAAGCTACTGCAGGACGTCGGGCTGGGCTACATGCGGCTCGGCCAGCCGTCGACGACGCTGTCCGGCGGGGAGGCCCAGCGCGTCAAGCTGGCCGAGGAGCTCGGCAAGCGCGACTCCGGGGACGCGCTGTACCTGCTGGACGAGCCGACCACCGGCCTCCACAGCGAGGACGAGCGGAAGCTCATCGACGTGCTCCACCGGCTGGTCGACGAGGGCAACACCGTCGTCGTCATCGAACACGAGCTGGACCTGGTGAAAAACGCCGACCACATCGTCGACCTCGGGCCGGAGGGCGGCGAGCACGGCGGCGAGCTGGTGGCGACGGGCACCCCCGAGGCGGTCGCGGCGGTCGACGCCTCCCACACCGGCCGCTACCTCCGGGACCTGCTGCCCGGCGTCGACCTGGAGGGCCC
>PXSC01000062.1 GCA_003023535.1 Halobacteriales archaeon QS_9_70_65
CGGCCACCACGTCTACTCCATCGACCCCGCCGGCGGCGTGATGGCCGACGACTACACCGTCACCGGGTCGGGGCTGACCGTCGCCTACGGCACCCTCGAGCGGGAGTACGAGGAGGACATGACCAACGAGGAGGCAAAGCGCGTCGCCGCCTCCGCCATCAACGCCGCCGTCGAGCGGGACACCGGCTCCGGCAACGGCGTCTACCTCGCGGAGGTCACCGAAGAGGGCGTCGACATCGCCGGCCACGAGGACTTCGAGGAGTTACTGTAGCGGGCTACGGCCGGTCGCCGGCGACCCGCGTCGCCGTCGCCTTCCAGGAGATCGCCGCCTCCCGTCCCTTCTGCAGCCCGAGCCGTACGGTGCTGTCGTCGGTGAGCAGCGCCCGAAAGACGGTCCCGTCGACGTCGACACCGACGGTCGCGACGGTCCCGCCGCGGTCGACGTCGACGGTCGTCCCGCGGAGCCGGTTCCGGGCACTGGAGTCGCCGGCCGCCGGGTCCGCGCCCGACAGTAAGACGGTCACCGCGTCGGCGCCGACCCGCACCTGGACGTCGTCGCCGGCGTCGACCCCCTGGTGGAGCCCGCACACCTCGCCGACGGGCGTCGAGACGACCGCCAGCTCCCCGTCGACGGACGCGACGGAGCCTCGAAGGACCGTCTCCGGGACCCGCGCGGTCGCCGCGACGGCGACCGACAGCCGCTCGAACCGCTCCAGGAGGTCGACCGCCGCCGAGGTCAGCCGGCTGCCGCCGCCGCCGCTGCCGCCGCGCCGCCGCTCGACCAGCGCGCCGAAGGCCGCCTCCAGCGTCTCGATGCGAGCCAGGTCCCGGGCCCGCGACCGCCCGAGGGCCGAGGAGGCGCCCGCGACCGACCCGGTCCGGTCGACCGCACGCAGCAGCCGGGCGTCCCGGACGTCGAACTCGACGTCGTCGCGGGCGACGACCGCCCGCGCCCGGCCGTCCGTCCGGTCGTCGGCGTCGTCCATGCGTCAGTACACCAGTTTCCCGTTGATGAACCTTCGCGCCCGGGGGTCGTCGGGGTCGTCGAACACCCGGTCGGTCGGCCCGGTCTCGATCAGCCGGCCGTCGAGCAGCACCGCCGCGCGGTCGGCGACCCGCTCGGCCTGGTGCATGTCGTGGGTGGCGACGACGACCCCGATGCCGCGGGCCCGGGCTGCGGCGACGGCCTCCTCGACGACGGCCGTGTTCCGGGGGTCGAGGTCCGACGTCGGCTCGTCCAACAGTAGCACGTCCGGGTCGTAGGCCAGCGCCCGAGCGAGCGACGCCCGCTGGGCCTCCCCGCCCGACAGCGACCCGGCGTGGCGGTCGGCCGCTCCCGCTAGCCCGACGGCCTCCAGCGCCTCGCGGACGGCCCCGGCCGTCCCGTTCGAGCCGACGAGCGACCGGAGCCCGTCGCCGAGCCGCTCCGTCCAGGACCGCCGGACGCGCAGGCCGTACTCGACGTTGCGGGCGACGGAGGCGTCGAAGAGCCCCGGCTCCTGGAACACCATCCCGACGCGGCGGCGCAGCGCCAGCCGCTCGTCGGCGCCGACGGCCCAGGGGTCGGTGCCGTCGAGCGTCACCCGCCCGTCGGTCGGCTCGCGGGCGAAAGCGAGCGTCCGCAGCAGCGTCGTCTTGCCGACGCCCGACGGCCCGATGACGGCGACGACCTCGCCGGGGGCGACCTCGACGGAGAGCTCCCGGAGGACGGGGCCGTCGCCGTACGACTGCGCGACGTCGGTCGCCCGGAGCATCAGCGGCCCACCCCGCCGCCGAGCCGGACGACGACCACGTTGACCGCCAGCACCAGCGCCAGCAGAGACGCCGTCGGCGCCGGCGATGTTGCCGCCGACGATGAGCACGGAGCCGACCTCGCTGATGGCTCGCCCGAAGCCGGCCAGCACCGCCGTCGCGATGCCATATCTGGCCTCCCTGAGCACCGCGAGGGCGACGTCGACCCGCGTGCCGCCGAGGGCGTGAGCGACGTCGCGAACGCCGTCGTCGACGCCGGCGACGGCCGCGAGGGTGATGGCCGTGACGGGCGGCGTCGCGAGGACGAACTGCGACAGTATCATCGCCTCCCGCGTGAACACGAGGTCCAGCGGGCCGAGGGGGCCCCGGTTGGAGACGACGAACAGGACCGCGAGCCCCACGACCACGCTCGGAAAGCCCATGCCGGTGTTGACGACGGACGTCAGGAGCCGCCGGCCGCGGAACTCCGTCAGCCCCACCGCGACGGCGACCGGGACGCTGACGAGCGTGCTCAGCGCGACGGCGGTGACGCTGACGTACAGCGAAACGAAGACGATACTCGGGAGGTAGCCGTCCCTGAACGGTAGCTCGAAGCCGACGACGAGCGGCGCGACGGTCAGGTCGAGCGGCACGGTCATCCCTTCTCGTCCCGCCGGTCCTCCGGGACGTACTGCCGGAGGTCGGGGTCCTCGGAGACGGCCTCCGGGAAGAACAGCTGCTCGCCGTTCACCTCGTAGCTCGCGATGGCTGCCTGCGCGTCGGGGCCGGTTATCCAGCCGATATAGGCCATCGCGAGGTCGTAGTTGACGTTCCCGTGGACGCCGGGGTTGACGGCCATGACGCCGTAGGGGTTCGCCAGCACCGCCGGCCCGCCCCCGACGGGCCCCTCCAGCAGGACGACGAGGTCGAGTCGGGCGCGCTGGGAGACGAACGTCCCGCGGTCCGAGAGGGTATAGGCGCCCTGCTGGGTCGCGACGTTCAGCGCCTCGCCCATCCCGGTGCCGGTCTCGCGGTACCAGTCGCCGCCCGGGTCGGCGTCGGCGGCCGCCCAGAGGTCCAGTTCCTTCGCGTGCGTCCCCGAGTCGTCGCCGCGGGAGACGAACGGCGCCCGCGCGTCGGCGATCGCCGCGAGCGCCGCCGTCGCCGACGGCGCGTCCCGGACCCCCGCGGGGTCGTCGCTCGGCCCGACGACGACGAAGTCGTTGGACATGAGGTCGCGGCGGTTGACCCCGTAGCCGTTCCGCAGGAACTCGTCCTCGAGGCCCCGGGCGTGGACCATCACGACGTCGACGTCGCCGTTCCGGGCCGTCTCGAGGGCCGCGCCCGTCCCCTGCGGGACCGCGTCGACGGTCACGCCGTACAGGTCCTCGAAGTCGGGGTGAATCGCGTGGGGTCCCCGTCGGCGCCGCCGCGGGCACACCCGGCCGCCGGCGTCGCCACCCCGGCCGCGACCGTCGCGATGAACGTCCGGCGTTGCATCATCGATGATACAACGCATACCGGCTACGTACTTAGGCTCTGTCCCGTAGTGGTAACTGCTCGGGATTACATCGACGCAGTCGAGACCCCGTGGCAGTGGCGACGCCTGAGGCGGCGCGACCCGACGGATCCGACGCTCGGGGGCGTATTTAGCTACGCGAGAGCCGGCCGGTCGGCCGACGTCGGGTGGGACCCCGAACGAACCGTGGCGCTTGTGCCGGACCGGCCCGTACCGCGGGGCGTGATCCGACACGACGGGCTCGAACTGACGTGGCTCGGCTACGCGACGATCCGGCTGGCGGCCGACGGGACGGTCGTCTACCTCGATCCCGGCCGGTACGGCGTTCTCGACGGGCGCAACCCGGGCGACGGCGACGTCGTCTGCGTCACCCACGACCACCACTACGACACCGACGGTCTCCGGGCCGTCGCGGCCGACGACGCCACGCTCGTCGTCTTCGAGGGGGTCGACACCCACCGTATCGACCGCGACGTCGAGCGACCGGCCGACCTCCCCTTCGAGGTCCGTCGCGTCGGCGCCGAGGCCGACGTCCTCGTCGACGACGTCGTCGTGCGGACGACGCCCGCCTACAACGACCCCGAGGGCCCCCACGTCCGACCGAGCGGCGAGCCGTATCACCCCGAAGGGCTCGGCTGTGGCTTCCACGTCACGCTCGACGGCACCACGGTCTACTGGCCCGGCGACACCGACGTCCTCAACGGCCACGACCGGCTGGACGCCGACGTGTTCTGCCCGCCGATCGGCGGGGCGTTCACGATGGACCGCCACGCCGCCGCCGACCTGGCCGAGGCGCTGGATCCCGGGCTCGTGGTGCCGGTCCACTACGACACCTTCGACGCCATCGAGGCCGACGCCGGGGCGTTCCGCGCGGACTGCCGGTCGCGGGGCGTCGAGGCCGTCTTAGACGAAGAGGGCGACGACGGTCACCAGTAAGACGACGGCCGCCAGGGCGACGACCGCCCGGAACAGGAGCCTCACGTACGGCTCCTCGCGGATCAGACTCCGGTCGGCGTCGGCCGGCGAGAGCAGGCGCCGCCGGACCGCGAGGGGCGAGAACCGGCCGTCGTCGCCGGCGGCCGGTTCGACATTTGCCGAGTCGCAGGCGCACCGCTCCGGCGGGTCGTCGTGGACCCGGCCGCAGTCCGCACAGCGCCACTCCACACCCACAAGACGACCGGCGGAGAGAAAAACCTGGGGCCGGCCGTACTGATAGTGTTCAGATAAGTACCGGCGAGCCAGTCCGTTTCTGCTGGGGAACCAACCGAATCCTGGCGGACTGAAAGGGCGAGGCACTCTCGGCGAACCCGGACGACGCAAGCACCACAGGGAGCAACGCGACCGAGGAGCGCAGCGAGTCCCGGGAGTCGAGAGTGCCGAGGGCTTTCTCGATCCGGACTCTCTTATCTGAATACTACCGCCGTTCCGTCGCTATAGCACGTCCATCTCCTCGAGCCGCTCGGGGAGGTAGGTGTCGGTGACGAAGTCGAGCCCGCGGGAGGCAAGCGCCTGTTGTTCGGCCTTCTTCTCGATGTCGAGCTGGAGTTCGATCTGTTCGGTCCAGAAGTCGTCCTGGAATCGGGGGTCGTCGAGTTCGGACTCGAGAGCGTTGACGTCGGAGTCGCTGAGCGGGTCCGTCGGCAGGTCGTAATCGACGATGTCCTGCGGCCGGATGCCGACGAACTGCGCCTCCGGCGTGGCGAGGTACTCCGAGAGGTGCGCGGACTTGATGGAGCCGTAGGCGACGGAGCCGTAGATGCGGTACGACCAGGGGTCGCCGTCGGTGAAGACGACGACCGGCAGGTCGAGTTCGTCGCGCAGCCGCTTGGTCAGCCGGCGGGTCGCCCGCGCCGGCTGGCCCTTCAGGTGGACGACGACGACGTCGTACTCCTCGTCGAAGCCGTTCTCGACCAGTCGGTCGCGCATGCCGCCGGTCTCCACGCACAGCACGAAGTCGGCGTCGACGTCGAGGAACTCGATGGTATCGGGGTCGTTGGGAATCTGGTAGCCGCCCTCGCCGACGTCCTTCTGGCAGTGGATCTCCCGCTCGCCGCGGCGGGTCTGCTCGCGGAGGTGCAGCGGCCCCATCACCGTCGCGCCGGACTCCTCGGGTCGCATGTGGAAGTCCTCGCGGGTGACGTCCGCGACGATCTCGAGATCCTCGATGAGCTGGTTGGACTCGTCCTGGTCGTTGAACTGTGCGCGTTCTTCCTCCCACGACTCCGAGAGGTAGTACAGCTCCCGCAGCGTCGACGAGCGGTCCTCCGCGAGCTGGTCGGCCAGGAACTCGATGGTGTATGTCGCCTTCAGCAGCTTCCGGGCGCCGTTGACGCTGTTGGCCGACCGCGTCGAGTGGCGGTCGCCGTACACCCAGACGTCTTCGTCCTCGTCGAAGACGATGTTGGACTTCGTCCGGGTGGGGATCTCCATCCGCGGGACGCTCCCGTCGGCGAACTGGTCGTAGAACTGTGCCGCGAGGTCGAGCAGCTGCTCGCGGGCCTCCTCCTCGTTCAGGTCGGCGTCGGTGTCTGTATCGGTGCTCATGTCAGGCGTCGATCGTCAGTCGTTCGGCCTCGATACCCTCGACGGAGACGTCGAACTCCGCGTCGCCGTCGATCTCGTAGCGTAGCGTCGTCGTCTCGCCGGCCGCCACCTCCGGCGACCACTTCAGGAACCACTCGCCGTCCATCTCGACGACCGTCGCCTCCTCGTGGTCGCCGGGGTCGGCGGTGACGATCTCGGTCACCTCGCCGGCGACGCCGGTGTCGTCGTAGTTGTGGACGCTGAGCTCGACCGTCGAGCCGTCGACCGTCCGCTCGACGAGGACGTTGTTCATGATGCGGGCCAGCGAGTCGTCGACGTCCAGCGACTCGCGGTCGGTCACCTCCGACAGCTTCTCGGCCATCTCCGGCAGGATGTCCGCGATGACGTTCTGCTTGCGGCGGCGCTTCTCCAGGGACCGCCGCTTGTTGAGATAGGACTTCAGCTCCCGGGCGGCCTCCCGCAGCGCCAGCTCGATCTCTCGTTCTATCTCGGGGACGTTGGCGACGGCGTCCTTCGATTCGCTGGTGAACGGGACGTTCGTCGAGGCGACGTGGATCATCAGCACGGCGGGGTCGTTCGGGACCCCGGAGCCGCCGGGCTGGTCGAGGCCGTAGTTGCGCCAGTTGATCTCCTTGACCACGTCGACGGTGGCGCAGGCGCCGCGCTGGTAGACCAGCGGCACCCGGTTGGCGAACCGCAGCACGTCGACGTCGCCGTCGTCGTCGACGTCGCCGCCGTAGGCGATGCCGGCCTCGACGACGAACGGGTCGCCGCCGTGGACCTCCGCGTCCCGGGTGGCGGCGGCGTAGAAGTCCGCGTCGTACTCCTTGCGGAGTCCGGCCTCGACCAGCTCCTCGGAGATCGGCGCCAGACAGCCCGTCGGCGGCGAGAGGATGTCCGTCGCCCGCATCGCCTCCAGCAGCCGGGCGGCGGCGTCGCGGTCGTCGGCGACCGCACTCACCGACGGCAGTTCGTCCGGGACGGTCCGGGCCCGCTCCCAGAAGGCGTCGGTGACGTTCTCCCGGGCGGTGTCGCCGAAGGTGGCGTCGTCGTACTCCTCGGTCGCGTCGGCCGCCCGATCGACCGACGCCCGCAGCTCCTCGCGGGTCAGCCGGTCGCGGTCGTCGTCCCGGTCGGCGAACCGCTCGGCCAGCCGGGTCGCGAGCCCCTCGACGGCCGCGTCGTCCTTCCGGGTCGTCGTCGCCCCGTCGACCAACTCGTAGCAGTCGGCGGCCCGTCCGTCGGTTACCTCGCCCCAGGCGGCCGCGACGGCTTTCTTTCGGACCGTCTCGCCGAACGTCTCCCCGTGGTCGTCGGCGATCTCGTCGGCGACCTCGTCGACGACCTCGGCGACCGTCGCGTGGGCGAGTCTGTCGCGGTCGGCGACGCGGTCGGCGACGCGGTCGGCGAAGCCGGTCGTCGCCTCGGCGCTCTTGTTGGCGACGGCCTCCCGGACGGCCGGCGTGACGGCGGCCTCGCCGCCTCCGTTTCGGTGCACCTCCAGCGCACCGCCGTCCGTCGAACGCGGCGGCCGCCACGTCAGCTCCCGGCCGAACTGCCGGTCGCGGAACCGGTCGCAGACGCCGTCGGCCGTCTTGGCGCCGACCCGCGTGAACTCCTCCTGGAGAAAGCCCGACGTCGAGTAGGAGTCGGTCGCATCCAGCATCTTCAGCAGCGTCCCCAGCTCGACGCCGTGAGGGTGGGGCCGTATTTCCTCGGTCTCCGGCGGCAGTTCGTCGGTGGCCCGCTCGAACTTGAAGGAGTCGGCCGGCTCGTGGAACTCGATACGTGCATGAGGGTTGACGACCGCGGTGTACTTGACGTAGTCGCGGAGCTGCCGGCGGGCCCGCATGTTGGCCTCCATCTCCAACTCGATGCGGGTGCCGTGGGGCCGCTCCCAGGTCGCCGGCTCGTCGACGTCGATCTCCGGCTCGTTGGTGTCGGTGTCGATGGTCAACTCGAAGTAGCGCGCGCCGTCGCCGGTTTCGGTCTTGGAGGTGATCTTCGCTGGTTTCCCGGACGTCAGCTGAGCGTACAGCACGGACGCCGAAATACCGATTCCCTGCTGGCCCCGTTTCTGTTCACGGGCATGAAAACGGGAGCCGTACAGTAGCTTGCCGAAGACCTTCGGCACCTGTTCTTTCGTGATGCCCGGGCCATTGTCCTCGACCACCAGCCGGTAGTAGTCGCCGCGGTCCTCGATTTCGACGTAGATGTCCGGGAGGATGTCGGCCTCCTCGGTGGCGTCCAAGGAATTGTCCACGGCCTCCTTGACGGCGGTGACGAGCGCTTTCGCGTCGCTGTCGAAGCCGAGCATCTGCTTGTTCTTCTCGAAGAACTCGGCGATGGAAATGGAGCGCTGGCCCTCGGCGAGTTCCTCGGCGGTGGCGCCGCTCCCGCCGCCCTCGCCGAGTTGCGACTGAAACGAAGTCATTCACCTCGAAATAACCTCCCCGGGACGTAAAACCTCATCGGGAGTCGGGTGGAAGTGGAACTAAAGCTAGAACTGTAACCGCCTCCGCGGGAGCCGTGGGAACCAACACCACGCCGGGCGGGGAGCCGGTACGGTGGTCCCGTCGGCTGGACTGCTCGAGGGGACGGAGGAGTCGGGGACGGAGGAGTCAGGGACGGAGGAGTCGGGGACGGGGCGGCCGCGCGCCCGCGTGCGAGAATTATTTAACTGCCGGGCGGTTAGGGGTGGATAGATACACCGCATGTCCCAGGACAGTGACTACGATGCTGGAGACGTCGAGGTTCTGGAGGGCCTCGAGGCCGTCCGGAAGCGTCCGGCGATGTATATCGGATCGACCGACGCTCGCGGCCTCCACCATCTCGTCTACGAGGTCGTCGACAACTCCATCGACGAGGCGCTCGCCGGCCACTGCGACGCCATCGAGGTCGTCGTCGGCGAGAACGGCTCCGTCACCGTGGGCGACGACGGCCGCGGCATCCCCGTCGACACGCACGCCGGCGAGGACCAGCCGGCCGTCGAGGTGATCATGACGCACCTCCACGCCGGCGTGAAGCGCGACGGCGCCGTCTGGCGGCAGCGCTTCGACCACGGTCGCCCCGACGGCGAACTCGTCCGGGTCCGGGAGCTGGAGCCCGGCGAGGAGACGGGCACGGAGATCCGCTTCTGGCCCGACGACGAGATCTTCGAAACCGACGAGTTCACCTACTCGACGCTGGAGTCGCGGCTCCGGGAGCTGGCCTTTCTCAACCCGGGCGTCGAGATCTCGCTGCGGGACGAACGCACCGACGGACCGGCCGAGTCGGCCTTCGAATACCAGGGCGGCATCCGGGAGTTCGTCGAGTACCTCAACGAGACCCGCGACGTGCTCCACGACGAGGTCGTCTACCTCGACGACGAGGCCGACGACATCCACGTCGAGGTCGCCATCCAGGCGACCGAGGGGGTCCAGGGGTCGATCCACGCCTTCGCCAACAACATCAACACCCGCGAGGGCGGCACCCACCTCACCGGCTTCAAGACGGCACTGACCCGCGTCGTCAACGACTACGCCACCTCCAACGGCATGCTGTCGGACCTCGACGGCACGCTGAAGGGCGAGGACATCCGCGAGGGGCTCACCGCCGTCATCTCGGTCAAACACCCCGACCCGCAGTTCGAGGGCCAGACCAAAACGAAACTGGGCAACAGCGACGTCCGCGGCATCGTCGAGGGGGCCGTCCACGAGGGGCTGGCGACGTACCTCGAGGAGAATCCCGGCACCGCCGGGGCCGTCGTTTCGAAGGCCGTTCAGGCGGCGAAGGCCCGCAAGGCCGCACAGAAGGCCGAGGAGCTGACACGACGGAAGTCGGCGCTGGAGTCGACGTCGCTGCCGGGCAAGCTCGCGGACTGTCAGACCCACGACCCCGAGAAAGCGGAGCTGTTCGTCGTGGAAGGTGACAGCGCCGGGGGAAGCGCCAAGCAGGGCCGCAACCCCGAGTACCAGGCCATCCTCCCCATCCGCGGGAAGATACTGAACGTCGAGAAACACCGGCTGGACCGCATCCTCGAGAACGACGAGATCCGGAACCTGATCACCGCGGTCGGCACCGGCATCGGCGACGAGTTCGACATCGAAGATGCGCGGTACGAGAAGGTGATTCTGATGAGCGACGCCGACGTCGACGGGGCTCACATACGGACCCTACTGTTGACCTTTCTCTACCGCCACATGACGCCGCTCATCGAGCGCGGCTACGTGTACGCCGCCCAGCCACCGCTGTACCGGATTCGGGACGGCGGCGAGACGTACGACGCGATGACGCAGGCCGAGTGCGACCGCATCGTCGAGGAGGTCTGCGACGGGAGCCCGACGGCGACACAGCGGTTCAAGGGGCTCGGCGAGATGAACCCCGAACAGCTGTGGGACACGACGATGAACCCCGACAACCGCATCCTCAAGCGGGTCACCATCGAGGACGCCGCCGCCGCCGACCGGATGTTCTCGGTGCTGATGGGCGACGCCGTCGAGCCGCGCAGGCAGTTCATCAAGAAGCACGCCGACGACGCCGACTGGGTGGACATATGAGCTCGGAGGCGCCGGACCCCGACGCGTCGGCGGACGAGGTGACGGCCGTCCGCATCGAGGACGAGATGGAACAGTCCTACATCGACTACGCGATGAGCGTCATCGTCGGGCGCGCGCTGCCGGACGCCCGGGACGGCCTCAAGCCGGTCCAGCGGCGCATCCTCTATGCGATGGACGAGATGGGCGTCACGTCGCGGGCCGGCCACCGGAAGTCCTCGTCGGTGGTCGGCGAGACGATGGGCGACTACCACCCCCACGGCGACTCGGCCATCTACGACGCTTTGGCGCGGATGGCCCAGGACTTCTCGCTGCGGTACCCGCTGGTCGACGGCCAGGGCAACTTCGGGTCGGTCGACGGCGACCCGCCGGCGGCCATGCGGTACACCGAAGCGCGGATGGCCCCGATCGCCGAGGAGCTGCTGGCGGACATCGACGAGGACACCGTCGACTTCTCCAGCAACTACGACGACCGGCTGACCGAACCCGAGGTGCTGCCGTCGAAAGTGCCGAACCTGCTGGTCAACGGCGCCTCCGGCATCGCCGTCGGCATGTCGACGAAGATCCCGCCGCACAACCTCGGCGAGGTCGTCGACGCGGCGGTCCACGTCGTCGACAACCCCGACTGCACGGCCGCCGACCTGGTCGACACCCCCGAGTCCGAGGGCTACGTCAAGGGCCCGGACTTCCCGACCGGCGCCAACATCGTCAACCGGGAGGGGCTGTGGGACGCCTACACCGAAGGCCGGGGGCGGCTCCGCGTCCGCGCGGAGATGGAGGTCGACCACGAGGAAAACCGCCTCGTCGTTACCGAGCTGCCGTACCAGGAGAACAAGGCTCGCCGCATCGAGCGCATCGCCGAGGACGTCAAGGACGACAAGATCGAGGGTATCCGGGACATCCGCGACGAGTCCGACCGCGACGGTGTCCGGGTCGTCGTCGAGTGCAAGCGCGGCGCCAGCGTCGACGTGGTCCGGAACCAGCTGCTGGAGCACCACCTCGAGAACACCTTCTCGGTCATCTCGCTGGCGCTGGTCGACGGCCAGCCGCGCGTGCTGAATCTCAAGGAGCTGCTCGAGCAGTTCGTCGACCACCGCCGGGAGGTCGTCCGCCGCCGCTCGGAGTACGAACTCGCGGAGGCCGAAGACCGCGCCCACATCCTCGAGGGGCGGCTCGTCGCGTTAGACAACGCCGACGACGCCATCGAAATCATCCAGAACAGCGAAGATCGTGACGCCGCGATGGCGGGTCTGCAGGCGGAGTACGACCTCTCGGAGGCACAGGCCGAACACATCGTCCGGATGCAGCTCGGCTCGCTGACCTCGATGGAGGCCGGCGAGATCGAGGCCGAGTACGAGGACGTCCAGGCGGAGATCGACCGGCTGGAGGCCATCCTCGAGGACGACGCGGAGCTGCGGGCGGTCGTCAAGTCGGAGCTGCGGGCGATCACGGCCGACTACGACGACGAGCGCCGCACGGACATCATCGAGGACGCCGGCTCGGTCACCCGCGAGGACCTCATCGCCGAGGAGGAAGTCGCCGTCGTCGTCACCGAGGACGACTACGTCAAGCGGATGCCGCTGTCGGAGTTCGACCCCCAGCACCGTGGCGGCAAGGGCATCATCGGCTGCCGACCGAAAGACGGCGACCGCGTCTCGGCAGTGTTCACCGCCTCGACGCACGACTACCTGCTCTGTTTCACCGACCGGGGCGACGTCCACCGGCTGAAGGTGTTCGAGCTGCCGGAGATGGGCCGGACGGCCCGCGGCACCTCCGCCGTCAACGTGGTCGACCTCGACGACGGCGAGGAGATCACCGCCGTCGTCAACACCGACGAAATCGATTCGGGCTACCTGGCGATGGCGACGAAAGACGGCTACGTCAAGCGGACCGCGGTCTCGGAGTTCGAAAACGTCCACTCCGGCGGCATCCGCGCGGTGAGCCTCGAGAACGGCGACGCCCTGGTCGACGTGGCGGTCACCGCCGGCGACGGCGACCTGATCGTCGGCACCCGCGGCGGGATGACCATCCGCTTCGCCGAGGACGACGCCCGCGCGATGGGCCGGTCGGCCCGCGGCGTCAACGGCATCGACCTCCGGGACGGCGACGAGGTGGCGGGGCTCGTCGCGGTCGCGGCCGACGACGACCGCCACCTGCTGACGGTCACCCGCAACGGCTACGGCAAGCGGACGCCGCTGTCGAAGTACCGACGGCAGTCCCGCTACGGGAAGGGCCTCATCGACATCGAGACCGGCGACCGCAACGGCGGGGTCTGTTCCGTCGAAACCGTCGCGCCCGGCGACGGCGTCGTCATCATGAGCGAGTCCGGCCAGATCATGCGGAGCCACGTCGACGAGGTCTCGACGGTCGGCCGCAACACGAAAGGTGTCGTCGTGATGCGGCTCGACGACGCCGACCACGTCGCCGGCGTCGACGTCGTTGCGGGCGACACTGACATCGGCGACGGCGACGGCGAGTAACGCCTCGACCGTCGACCCGGGAACGGCACGCCCGAGAACCCGGAGGTTCGTGGCTGGCGCCGGTCGCGCCGACCACGACGGTCGCTCCGCGGCCGGGAGCCGCAGACAGTGCTTCTCGTGGAGCGTAACGGCCGCCCGTCGATCATAGGATGCGGCCGCCGAGCGCGCTGGAGACGAGCTCGACGGCCAGGTCGGCGGTCCGGTTGTGGGAGTCGAGGATGGGGTTGACCTCGACGACCTCCATCGACGTCAGCGCCCCCGTTTCGGCGATCAGTTCCATCACGGCGTGGGCCTCCCTGTACGTGACGCCGCCGGTGACGGGCGTGCCGACGCCGGGCGCCTCGTCGGGGTCGAGGAAGTCCATGTCGAGGCTGACGTGGAGCGCGTCGACGCCGTCCAGCGCCGACGCGAGGGCCTCCTCGACGACCGGGACGATGCCCCGTCTGTCGACGTCGCTCATCGTGTGGGCGTCGACGGCGCTGTCCCGGAGGGCGTCGGCCTCGGCGTCGTCGAGGTTGCGGAGCCCGATCATGGCGACGTTTTCCGCGTCGACGTTGGCCCGCGTCCAGGTCATCTCGCCGAAGGCGCCGCGGCCGAGAAAGGCCGCGGCCGGCATGCCGTGGACGTTGCCGCTGGGGGTCGTCTCGGGGGTGTTGAAGTCGCCGTGGGCGTCGAGCCACAGCACCCCCACCGGCCGGTCGCGGCTGGCGCCGGCGACGCTGCCGACGGCGATGGAGTGGTCGCCGCCGAGCACCAGCGGCGTCTCGCCGTCGTCGAGGGCGTCGGCGACGGCGCTCTCGACGCGGCGGCAGACCCACCGCGTCTCCCGGCTGCGGCACCGGTAGGTCGCCGGCGTCGTCGTAGGAGATCCCGACGTCCCTGACCGCCTCCGCGAGGCCGGCGTACCTGATGGCCGACGGCCCCATGTCGACGCCACGCCGGTCCGAGCCGAGGTCCATCGGCGCGCCGATGACGCGCAAATCCATACCGACCCCTCGACCGGTATGCGGTTAAACTCTGCCGTTTGGCCCCGTTGTCGGCCGCACCGCCGGGTTTAAATCCGAAACTACACAATGATAGTTCATGTCATCGATCGAGCTTACCCCGAGCCAGAAGACGATCCTCCAGGAGTTGATCAACCTCTTCCGGGAGTCCGAAAGCGCGGTGAAAGGCGAGGACATCGCCGAGCAGGTCGACCGGAATCCGGGGACCATCCGGAACCAGATGCAGAGCCTGAAGGCGCTGCAACTGGTCGAGGGCGTCCCGGGGCCGAAGGGCGGCTACAAGCCGACGGCCAACGCATACGACGCCCTGCAGATCCAGGAGATGGACCAGCCCGCCGACGTCCCGCTGCGGCACGACGGGGAGGCCGTCTGTCGCGCCGAGATCAGGCTCCAGGGGTCGATCGCCGACTTCGAGGAGGGCGACGACATCAGCGTCGGCCCGACGCCGCTGTCGAGGCTGCTCATCGAGGGGACCCTCGAGGGGAAAGACGACACCGGCAACAGCCTCATCCTGACGATCGACGAGATGGCCGCGCCGGCCGGCGACGAGGAGCCCGCCCACTGAACGGCGGCCGCGGGTCGCCCGCCGTCCGGGCCGTCGAGTCGGTTCCAACAGCTTTGTGTCGGTGGGTCCCTCAGGTTTCGACATGACGAACGACGTAGTCGTGCTCGGGTCGGGGTACGCCGGCACCGGTGCGATCAAACAGCTCGAATCGGAGCTCGACGGCGAGGCGGACATCACCTGGGTATCGGACGTCGACCACCATCTCGTTCTCCACGAGTCACACCGCTGCATCCGGGACCCGTCGATACAAGAGAAGATCACCTTCGACGTCGTGGAGATCAAATCGCCCTCGACGCGGTTCGTCCAGGGGCGCGTCGAGGCCGTCGACTGCGACGATCGCAGCGTCGCCCTTGAGGACGGCTCGACGATCGCCTACGACTACCTACTGGTCGGCATCGGCTCGCGGACCGCCTTCTTCGGCATCGACGGCCTCGAGGAGCACTCGCTGACGCTGAAGAGCCTCGAGGACGTCCTCGAGATCCACGACGCCGTCGCCGAGGCGGCCCGGGAGGCCTCCCGCGAGGACCCGGCGCAGATCGTCGTCGGCGGCGCCGGGCTGTCGGGCATCCAACGAGGTGTTCCCGAACAACGACGCGACCGTCCAGCGGAAGCTCCGAACGCTCCTCAAGGAAAAGGACGTCCGGATCCACACCGAAGAGTTCATCGGCGAGGTCGACGACGAGACGGTGTACATCGGCGACGAGAAGGAACTCGACTACGACGTCCTGCTGTGGACCGGCGGCATCACCGGCCGAGAGGCCGCCGCGACGGCGGCGCTCGACTGCCACGACCGCGACGATCGCATCGAGTCCGGCCGCGACTTCCGGACCTCCGACGGGCGCGTCTTCGCCATCGGCGACGCCGCGTTCATCGACCAGTCCGGCGACCGGCCGGCGCCGCCGACCGCACAGGCCGCCTGGCAGGCCGCCGAGGTCGCCGGCGAGAACATCGCCCGTGCGATCCGCGGCCAGCCGCTGACGGAGTGGACCTACGACGACAAGGGGACGCTCATCTCGGTCGGCGAGAAGGCCGTCGCCCACGACGTCAAGGGGCTGCCGGTCGACACCTTCGGCGGCCCGGCCGCGAAGGCGCTGAA
>PXSC01000063.1 GCA_003023535.1 Halobacteriales archaeon QS_9_70_65
CTGGATCACGCAGGCCAACTACCACGCCGGCGTCCGCTTTTTGAAGATCGAGCCGCCGGGCGAGGGCGAGGTGAACACGGGCGAGTGGCACCTCGCCGGTCGTCGGGTCCGGGGCGGCAAAAGTGACCCCAATGAGTCCTCGTCCCTGCTCCTGTTCGACTCCATCAACCCCGAACGCACCGAGTTCGGCGATGTCGTCGAGGAGAGCAAGGCCTACTACAGCAGTCACGTCGAGATACCGCCGGAGTCGGCCACGGACGACAACGCGTTCCCGAACTTCTGGGACGCCCGCTCGCTGAACGGCGTCACGTTCGGCGCCGGCCAGCACACCGGACTGTACGCCATCGCCGCCGATCCGATGACGGTGGGGACGCGGACGGCGGCGGACGTCTCCGTGACGCGGACGGACGACGCCAGCGTGTTCACCAGCGGTCAGACCAACCGCATCGACTACTCCGTCCGGACGAACGAGGACGTGAAGATCCGCGACCGGCTGCCCAACGGCTGGGAGGTCACCGGCGGCGACGCGACCACGACCTACGACACCGGCGACGGCCTCGTCGTCGAGTTCGACGAGCCGGTGACGGCCCGCAGCGGCAGCCGGTCGGTGTTCGTCACGGTCGACGGCGCCGCCGACGAGCAGGTCGGTCCGGTGCAGTTCAGCGTCGAGGCCGATCCCTCCCGCGGCGGCAAGGACTGGGAGACCCTTGCGGACTCCGTCGAGACGCTGTTCGTCGCGCCGGTCTCGACCTGAGACCGGGCCGCGGGTCGCCGTCACGGTCCTCGATGCCGTCGTCGATTCGACGGACCGCCGCGTTCGGCGCTAACCGAGCATATTGTCCTCCCGACCTCGACCGGTTCTGACGCGCTTATCCGGCTTCGCCTCCTACGAACACTCGGATGAGCGACCTGAGCAGACGGCGGATTCTGCGCGGCGCGGGTGCGGCGCTGGCGGCCGGCGCAGTCGCCGGCTGTACCGGCGGTGACGGCGAGGGCGACGGGACCATCGACGGCCATCTCTCCGGCGCCAACAACTACGACGGCACGGTCGTCGACATGACCGGCGAGAGCGAGGTGACCGTCGCCGTCGGCGCCGACAACGGACTCGCCTTCGACCCGGCGGCGGTCCGCGTCGACGCCGGCACGACGGTCACCTGGGGGTGGACCGGCCGGGGCGGCCGGCACAACGTCGTCGCCGCCGAGGAGTCGGCCTCGGAGTTCGAAAGCGACCTCGCCGGCGGGAAGGGGGTCACCTTCCGGCAGACCTTCGAGTCGGGGCCGCAGCTGTACTTCTGCAACCCCCACCGGGCCCAGGGGATGTACGGCGCCGTCGCGATCGCGGAGTGACGCGCGGCGTTTTTTTCCCGGGCGGCCGTACCGGGCGGCGTGAAGCGAGTGACGGACCGGAGCTCGAACCCCTTCGGGATGCGGGCGCCGGGTGAGCCGGCGGTGTACGGCTACGGCGACGCGAACGCCGACTTCCACGTCGTCGGCGCCGACGCCGACCGGCGACCCCGCCGACCTCGAGCGGTACCTCGACGCCGAGCTCCGGGCGATCAACGCCCACATCCTGCTGCCGGTCGGCGACGACGCCGTCTCGTACGTCCTCGAGGAGTTCACGACGCAGGCCCGGAAACTGCCCCACGACGCCGACGCGCTCCACGCCACGGAGGTTCGCGGCCGCGGCTTCCTCGTGGTGCCGGTCGGCGAGCCCGCCCGGTGGGAAGACGGCGACGAGACGGCGCTCCTCGACCGCCTGGAGTCGGTTCTCGGCGGCGACTACCGCCAGACGAAGGGCGTCGCCACGCGGGTCGGCTAGTCGCCCTCGACCGCCACGTCGAACTGGTCGATGTCCCTGTCGTCGTCCGTGACGACCGTCGCGACGACGCGGCCGCGCTCGGCCAGCGTCGGAGTGAGCGTCCGTGAGAGGTAGCCCCACTCGGCTCGCCGTGCAGCAGGACAACGTCTTTACCGTCGTCGGCCACCGGAGCGCGCTCCTGCTTCCGTTCGGCAAGGTATCGTCGCCGGACCCACGACAGCGGGTACCATCGCCCGGAGAAGCCTACTTGCACCTCCGGACCGTACGTCGAGTATGGAACATAGCCCCGAACACGACGTCACCGCAGAGCGGCCCGACAGTCCGGTCCACCTGGCCGGCACCGACCACATGACGGTGATGGGCGGCGACGCCGCCAGCACCATCGCCTTCTACCGGGACCTGCTCGGGATGCCGCTCGTCCTCGAGCAGCCGAATCTCGACGCGCCGGAGCTGACGCACCTGTTCTTCGATACCGGCGACGGCCGGGTTCTCACCTTCTTCGTCGGCGAGGACCGCCAGCCCCGGCCCCACCGCGGCCCCGGCAACGTCCATCACCTGGCGTTTTCCATCGCGTCCGGCGAGTTCGACGACACGAAGGCCGCCCTGGAGAACGCGGGCTACGGCTTCAACGAGTTCGACCGCGGGGCCTTCCACTCGCTGTACACCCAGGACCCCTCGGGGCTCGTCGTCGAGCTGGTCGTCGAGAAGTACGAGATTCCGGACGACCGCCGCGGCGAGGTGCTAGCGCTGGCCCACGAGCGGCGCGTCGAAGCCGGCGCCGGCTTCGTCGACGACGAGCACATGCAGGCGGCCCTCGAGGAACTGGGCCTGGACCCGACGCCCGAATTCGAGGCCGACGCGCCGACCGGGACCGGGGTCTGACTGCCCCGGGGACCGACCCGACCGACACAGATAGACGAACGACAATAACGTGGCGCGGGCACCGCCCTGCTCCGACGTGAGCGGCGAACCGTCTGGGCCCGAGTCGTATGCGATGCCCTCTCGGGCGACGGAAACACTGATGATACGTGTCGGCGTAACCCCATCGTTCTCCGATGAGCGACCTCCGACGCGAGAACCGAGCGCTGTGGAACGAGTGGAGCGACGACTTCCAGGCGCTGTGGAACGCCGACACCGCCGAGGGCGGCCTGCCGCCCGTGCCCTCGCCGTTCGACCCGGGCGCCCCCGGCGGTCGCCAGCCCGAGGTACTCGAGTCCGTCAAGGGCGAGGCGTACGTCGAGTTGGGCTGTGGCGGCGGCCAGGGCAGTATCGGCACCGCCGAACTCGGCGCCGACCCGGTCGTCGGCGTCGACTTCTCCGGCGAACAGCTCCGGCACGCCCGGCAGCTGCGCGACCTTTACGGCGTCGACGCCCGGTTTCTGCAGGGCGACCTGACGGACCTCCCGCTGGCCGACGACGCCTTCGAGGTCGCCTCCTCGGAGGGCGCCTACCAGATGGTCGCCGACCTCGAGGGGGCGTTCCGGGAGGCCCACCGGGTGCTCCGCAAGGGCGGCGTCTTCGTCCTCAGCGTGCCGCACCCACTCTACGAAGTGCTCGACGCCGAGGCGGGGACCTTCGAGAAGGACTACCTCGGCGACGACCGCCGCCGCATCACCATCGACGAGGCCTACGACGCCGAGATGGTGGTCTTCGACCGGACGGTCGCGGACCTCCACGACGCCCTGGTCGAGGCCGGCTTCGAGGTCCGACGGCTGCTGGAGACGAGACACCATCGCGCCGAGGACGAGGACCCGGCCGACAGCGATCTACCCGAACTGCTGTGGAAGGTGCCCGGGAGCGTCCGGTTCTGGGCGGTCGCGGCCTGAGAGATCGTCAGGAGTCGGACCCGGCCGGCGGCGCCACCGGGACGTTGACGCGGCTGCCCTCGGAGCCGCAGACGATCCGGACGTCGCCGCCCTGCTCGGAGCCGAGCGTGCCGCCGGCGGCGTTGGACACCCTGAACGCGAGCCGGTGGCCCTCCGGGATGACGACGTCGGTGTACAGCGAGCCGAACGCCACTTCCTCGAGGGCGCCCGGCGACAGCGGCTCGCCGTCGTGGGGGATCGACAGTCCACGCATCGGGACGGTGTCGCGGTACCACGCCCGGACCCAGGCGTAGCTGAACAGCAGCGGCGCCTCGCGGTCGGGCGTCATCGTCGTCGTGGCGTCGTCGCCCGGCTCGGCGTCCGGCGGCACGTCGAGTATCTCGACGGCGACGGTGGCGTCCGTCCCGTCGGCGATGATGCCGAGCTCGAAGCCGAACTGCCCGGAGACGCGAGTGTCGGAGTCGAAGGGGTCCGTGACGAACGTCCGGGAGTCGGGCGCCGAGGACTGCGGCCCGTCGGCGTAAGCCGCCACCCCGCCCGGGGCGCCGCCCTCGGAGGCACCGCCGTCCGGCCCGAGGTACAGCGTCAGGTCCTCCTCGCTTGCGGGGTAGGAGCCGCCGTCGCGCCACCCGCCGTCGGCGCCCTGGACCTCGTAGGTCGGGTCGATCTGGGCGCCAGCCTCCACGTTCTTGAGGTACTGGCAGAACCACCGGTGGACGGCCTCGACGTATCTGTCCTGGAACGGATAGAGGTTGGAGCCGCCCTCCTCGGGGTCGCGGGGGTCGTGTGGGTCGGTGTGGCCGTCGTTGAACAGCCACAGCTTCTTCGGCAGGTCGTCCGGAAGCCGCTCCCAGAGGTAGCCGATGTTGTGGGTCTTGACGTTGTAGTCGAACAGCCCGTGGATGACGAACGTCGGCGTGTTGAACAGGCCGGCGCTCTTGGTGAACGACCGCTCCCGCCAGAACTCGTCGGTGGCGTCCTGGTAGGGTGAGGCGTGGCCCGCCGAGACGGCCGCCCCGAAGGTGCCCATGCAGGCCTTCCGCTCGAGGACGTGCAGCGCGTAGCGGTCGTCGTCGGTGTAAGCGTTCTGCGTGTCGCCGGCGGCCAGGTACTCGGTGAACAGCGACGGCGTAATCAGCGACTGGCCGGCGATCTGGGCGCCGTTGACGAACGCGTAGTCGTACCATCGGCCGATGGCCCGGATGGGGATGATGGCCTGCAGGGCCTCCGGGTTGCGGCCGGTCTGGGGCTGTTCGGCCGCCGCGCCGATCGCGATGGTGCCGTCGTAGGAGCCGCCGGTCATGCCGACGGCGCCGTTGGACCACTCCGTTTCGACGAGGTAATCGACGACGTCGACGGCGTCGTACACTTCGTCGCGGTCACCGTACACCTGACAGCCCGAGGAGTTGCGGGTCCCACGGAGGTCCATCAGCGCGACGGCGTATCCCCGCGGCACGAAGTACTCGTCGTACCACTCCGGGAATGGAACCGTCTCGCCGTCGCCGGAGAACAGCGGCGCCCCCGGCGAGGTGGGGTACTCCGGGCCCTCTTGTGGTTCCTTGAACTCGCCCTTCCAGCCACGGCCCAACGTATTGTAGTACGGCGAGACGACCATGACCGTCGGCACCTCCTCGTCGGTGTCCGGCCGAATGATGTCGACCCATATCTCGGCGCCCGTCCGGGTCTCGATCTGCTCGTACTCCCGAACGGCGTCGTCGTAGTCGAACCGCTCGGGGTCGACCTCGTCCATGTCGGGCTTCGGCCCCTCCCGCCGCGGGTCGGCGGCGGTGACGCCGGCCGACAGCGGTAGCGTCGAGGCCGCACCGAAGGCGGTTGCACCCCGCAGTATCGAGCGCCGGGACAGGTCCGTGTCTCGCTGACGCATGGCTACCCCTGGCAGGAGCACCCACAAGTAGATTCCGACGTCCGGCGGTACTAAACATAGCCGAAAGGCCGCCGCCTCCCGGCGGTACACACGGTCGCGCCGGACGGCGACTGAAACGGCGCGCCGGACGGCGACCGGAACGAAAGGCTTTGCTGCCGGGCGCCCACGTCCCTGATATGAACGACACGGACGTCGAACGGCGGTTCCGCGGGCGCCTACGGGGGGCGAATCGAGCGTGACCGACCTCGGCCTCGGCTTCGGCCTCGAGGTGGTGTCGCTCGGCAACCGCGCCTTCGAGGGGGACAATAACAGTTACCTGATCGATACGGAGGAGACGACGCTAATCGACACGGGCGTCGCCGTCGAGGCGACCCGTCGGCAGCTGCGGGCGGGGCTCGACGCCCGCGGGCTCGGCTTCGCCGACGTCGATCGGGTGCTTCTGACCCACCACCACGCCGACCACGTCGGGCTGGCCGGCGAGATCCAGGCCGCAAGCGGCTGTCCGGTCCACGTCCACGAGGCCGACGCCCCGCTGGTCGCAGGGAAGCCGGCGGCGACGGACGCCGCCGAGGACCGGCTCCGCGACCGCATCGACGCGTGGGGGATGCCCGACCCGAAGCGGGAGGAGCTGCTGACCTTCCTCGACGCCACCGACGGCATCGGCGGCGAGCCGCCCGAGGTGACGCCGTTCGAGAACGGAGCGACGTTCGACGTCGGCGGCGTCGAACTGGAGGCCGTCCACCTGCCGGGCCACGCCGCCGGCCTCGCGGGTTTCGCCTTCGACGGCCGGGACGGCGAGGAGTTGTTCAGCGGCGACGCACTGCTGCCGTACTACACGCCGAACGTCGGCGGCGCCGACACGCGGGTCGACGGTGCGCTGGCGAAGTACCTCGACACCCTCGCCGCGGTCGCCGAGCGGGGCTACACCCGCGCGTGGCCGGGCCACCGCGGCCCGATCATCGACCCGCCCGGTCGAGCGACGGACATCGTCGCCCACCACCGTCGACGCACCAAGCGCGTGCTCGAGATTCTCTCGGACGGCCCGGCGACACCGTGGGCGGTGTCCGACGAACTGTTCGGGTCGCTGTCGGACATCCACGTCCTCCACGGCCCCGGCGAGGCCTTCGCCCACCTCGAACACCTCGAAGCGGGGGACATCGTCGGCCGCGCCGGCCCCGAGGGGCGGCGATTCGAGCGGCTGGTCGACGACCCCGACGTGACACGACTGTTCCCCGATCTTCCGGCGTCGCCGCGGCACGGTCGGTGACGAGGCCCGGACGTCCGTGCGGCAGGGGCACACGACCGGCCGAGGGATTAAACGACGGCCGCCGTTGTATACGAACATGAGAGACCCCGAGTCCGCGGTCGCGGATCTGCCGCCGAGCGCGAAGCTCGTCTACAAGACTCTCGAGTACGAGGGCTCGCTGACGCAGTCGCAGCTGGCCGAGGAGTCGCTGCTCCCGCAGCGGACCGTCCGCCACGCCCTCGGCAAGCTCCAGGACGCCGGCGCCGTCGAGGAGTCGGCCTACCTGATGGACGCCCGGAAGTCCCGCTCTCGGAGCCGGACGACCCCGAACCGGTCGGCCGACGGGTCGCCGTCGACGTGCAGTATCGGGTCGTCGTCCTCGGTCGCGACGCGCCCGACGAGCCGCATGTCCTCGCGCGGTTTCGGAACGATCAGCCGGACCCGTCGGCCGGCGAGCGCCGCGAGGTCGTCCTTGGTCGGTCGTTCCACGCCCGGAGTTCGGCGGCCGCGAGCAAAAGCTCGTCCCGTCCGGCGTCGCGCTCGCCATTGCTCGAACGGGACGGCGGAACGTTCGGCCTTCCAGCGAGGTCCTCGGCGGTCGCCGCACGCTTCGCTCAGACGACATGAGCGGGCATGGCGGGACTGAGCGAACCCGCAGGGTTCGCGAGGGTCGTCATGCGCGCGACCGAAGGGAGCGGGCATGACGGGATTCGAACCCGCGATCTAGAGGTTAGGAACCTCTCGCCCTGTCCGCTAGGCCACATGCCCGAGCGGCGGAAAACGGAGTCGTCCGGTCGGTCAGCTGTCGCTGGCGTCGGTCTCGGGTTCGGTCTTGGTCTCGGTCTCGGCGTCGGAGATGAGTTCGTCGTCGGTGCCGGTCGCCGCGTCGGTGTCGAACTCCTCGTCGGCGCCGGCCGCCGCGCCGGCATCGTCGACGGGCTCGCCGTCGCGCATATCCTGCAGCTCCTGTTCGACCTCCTCGCGACCTTTCTGGAACTCGCCCATGGCCTCGCCGGTCGAGCGGGCGAGCTTCGGGATCTTGTTCGCGCCGAACAGGAGCACCGCGATCAACAGGATGACCAGCAGCTCCGGTCCGCCGGGGATGCCGAGCTGAAGCGGAATCGTATCCAGCATCGTAACGGATGATTGCCAGTGTCGATTATAGGCTTTTTCCTCGCGTCTGGCGGCGATCAGATGTTGGACCCTTCGGTGTCGGCTTCCGTGGCGACGTCGGTGTCGGCCTCCGTGGCGACCTCCTCCTCGGAGTCGCCCTGCATGTCCTCTAGTTCTTCCTCGACCTCCTGGCGGCCCTTCTTGAACTCGCCGGTGGCCGACCCCATCGACCGGGCGAGCTTCGGCAGTTTGCTGGCGCCGAACAGCAGGATCAGCGCCAGGGCGATGATCGCGAGTTCGGGTGGACCGAGACCGCCGAGAAACAGTGGTATCGTCATACATCTTCGTTCACGCGCCCGCTTGTAGGCCTTTCGCCGTCCGTCGGCCCGGGCGTAAACGGCCAGCTTCAAGCCGACGGCGCCGCCACCGGTCGTACCCTCGCAGACGGCGACGAGCCCCCGGCGTTCGCCGCGCCGGCGGCACTGCCGGACGGCGACATCGAGATCGTGACCCTCGAGGACGCGCTCGCGTCGGGGCCGGCGGTGCTGGCGTTCTTCCCCGGCGCGTTCACCAGCGTCTGTTCCGGCGAGATGACGACCTTCCGCGACCGGCTCGAGGAGCTCCGGGCGGCCGACGCGACCCTCTACGGCATCAGCACCGACCTGCCGTTCGCGCTCCGGGCGTTCGCCGACCGGCACGACCTGGACATCCCGCTGGTCGGCGACACCGAGCGGCGGCTCGTCGACGCCTACGGCGTCCGAACGGAGTCCGAGTCGCCCGCCGTCGGGGGGCTCGCCCGGCGGGCCGTCTTCGTCGTCGATCCCGACCGGACGGTGACCGACGCCTGGGTCGCCGACGACCCGACCCGCGAGCCCGACCACGACGCGGTCGCGGCCGCCGTCGTCGACGCCCGACCGGCGGCCCCGTTGCTTTTCCGCGCGCCGGGCCTGCGAAACGTATGAGCCACTCCGACGGCCCCTCGGACCCCCGGGAGTACGACCCGGACGACGACCACGCCTTCCCCGACGACCGGCTGAACGCCGCCCTCGCGGCCGTCGAGGACGACGCCGAGATCACCGCCTACCTCGAGGCGCAGAACGTCAACCCCGTCATCCGGAAGGGGTACAACGACCACGGGACGAAACACGTCGAGATCGTCCGGGATCGGGCCCTGCGGCTGTACGACCTGCTGAAGCGTGGCGGCGTCGAGTTCAACGGCGCCCGCGAGCAGGGACTACCGGAGGCCGACGAGCCGGTCGTCATCGCCCTGGCGGCGACGCTACACGATATCGGCCACGTCGTCCACCGCGACGACCACCCCTACTACTCGATTCCGCTCGCCGCTGACGTCCTCGATCGGCTGCTGCCGGAGCTGGGCTACGACGTCGCCGAGACCGTCCGGCTGAAGGGCGAGGTGCTGCACGCCATCCTCTGTCACCACACCGCCGAGGAGCCGCTCACGCGGGAGGCCGGCGTCGTCCGCGTCGCCGACGCCCTCGACATGGAGCACGGCCGCTCGCGCATCCCCTACGAGAAGGGCGGCCGCGGCATCAACACCATCTCGAGTCAGGCCATCCGGAGCGTGACGCTCCGTGCCGGCGACACCGTCCCCGTCACCGCCGAGATCGAGATGGTCGACGCCGCCGGCGTCTACCAGGTCGACGAGCTGTTGAAGTCGAAGCTCCACCGCTCGGGCATCGAAGAGGCCGTTCGCATCGTCGCCGTCAACATCCACGAGGGCGAAGAGAAGATCGTCGAGCGCATCGAAATGTGACGCCGGAGGGGGCGGGGAGGGACGGGACGGCACCGACGACGGCGTTGGTCACCCCTCGAAGCCCATCCCGCGGAGCGAGGCGACGCCGTCGTCGGCGACCTCCGACTCGGCGTCGAACACCGCACGGATGGTGTTGTACGCCTGTTCGTCGTGCATTCCAGGATTCATCG
Organism: Halobacteriales archaeon QS_9_70_65; assembly: GCA_003023535.1. The sequence continues at coordinate 9,834 of PXSC01000063.1, forward strand.
CGAAGGTCCCGAACATCCCGCCGGAGCTGATGCGGGCGGTGAAGACGTGTAGGAACCTGAACAGCGTCTGCTGTTCGGTGTACATCAGCGCCGTCGACACCGAGGCGAAGCCGACCCGGACCCGTGCGTCGTCGCCCTCGTCGTCGAGCAGCTTCGCGAACTCCAGGCTGATGCCGGTGAGATCGCCCGGCGACCCCAGCTGCCGGACTCGGACGCCGTCGTCGTCGACGTCGGACTCCTGGCTCGTGCAGTCGATGATGCCGACCTGGTCGCCGGCGGCGCCGCGGTCCAGCAGCTCCTCGGCCACCCGCGAGGCGCTCGTGTTCGTGGTGACGACGACGGTCGTCTCGCCGCGTCGCGGCGCCACCACGTCGAAGAGCTGCTCGTCGGTCAGCGCCGGCGGCCCGGTCAGCAGGAGACTCGTCCCCTCGTCGAAGGAACCGGTCCCGCCGAACCCCTCGACGCGGTAGCTCACTCTCCGCCCTCCCGC
>PXSC01000064.1 GCA_003023535.1 Halobacteriales archaeon QS_9_70_65
GCTGTACCTCGCCGCCGCCGCCGACGTGAGCTACCTCCCGCCGACCGCGCTCGGAGTGGCGGAGTCGCCCGGCCTGCGGGTGGCGTCGCCCCGGCCCTACGACCCCGAAGACGGAACGGCCGGGGCCGCCGGGGAGACGGTGACGGTCGCCCCGGAGTTCGACGTCCTGGTGCCGGCCTTCGACTGGGAGGCGCCCGACGAGGAGTGGGAGCCGCCGGAACTCGAGTACCGTCAGCGACCGACCGGCAGTCCGTCCGGTGCCGTCGGCGGGTAGGTCGGTAGACGGAGTCGGACGACGATCTTCCATGTCCCACGACACGGTACTTAGAACGCCGGCTGACACCGGCGTCAGATATACGTAACCGAAAAACAATCGTCGGGGAGAGCGAGGTCCGGAACGCTCGGGGGAGCGTCCGGGGGAAATCCAGATGAAAGAGATAATCGAGGGGGCACTTGAGTCGGACAACAGAGCGGTCGCACCGGTGCTCGGCGTCGCGCTTCTGTTCGGTATCACGGCCATCGGGCTGTCGCTGTGGCAGACGACGGTCGTGCCGGACCAGAACGCCGAGGTGGAGTTCAACCACTACGGCGAGATCGAGGGGGATATGCAGGAACTCCGGCAGGCGCACCTGCAGGCGGTGACGACCGGACAGCAGCAGTCGCCGGTGCTGCAGTTGGGCGTGACGTACAACACCCGGGTGATCGGGGTGAATCCGCCGAACCCGCAGGGAACGCTCCGCGCGGAGGAACTCGGCAATATAGAGCTGGAGAACACCCCCGACAGGGCATCCAATGCGGTCGTCACGACGCAGAACGTCTGCGGCGCCGACCGGCCGCGGACGGACGCCATCCGGTACGACCCCTCCTACGCCAGGCTCTCCGGCGAAGATGCACCGCAGCTCGTCTACGAGAACACCGTCCTGTACAAGGAGACGGAAAGCGGCGACGTACTCGTACAGGGCGACCAGGCGATCATCCAGGGGTCGAACATCAACCTCCTGCCGATCCAGAGCGACGCCGTCCGGAGCAGCCAGCGGACGTCGCTGTCACTGTCGAGCGGCGGCTACAGGACGGTCAAGCGGCTGGAGCCCGCGGCCAGGCCGAACGTCACCATCGCAACGAACATCCCGGCGAGCACGTGGGAAAACGAGCTTCTCGAATCGGAGATCGACGCCGGATACGTCGACAATGTCTCCAACGCGCCGGACGGCGTCGAGATCAGCCTCGGGCAGACGCCCGGCGACGTTCCGTGGACGATCCGGTGTGCCATCACGACGGACAGCGACACGACGTTCACGCCGGTCGACCTGGCGTCGCCGCCGTTCCAGCAGGGCGGCGGCTTCGGCCGCGGCGGCATCACCGAACACACGCCGGCGACGAACTCCGACACGGTGGTGCTCCCGAATGGCCGGTGGATCGAGATCGACAGCATCACCGATGTTCTGCTCGGCGCCAGCAGCACGACCGACGTCTCCGGCAACGACTTCAGCGGCGGCGAGGGCGTCGCCACCTCGTTCAGGGTCGCCGACGGGCGGAGCGACGAGACCCTCACCGTCAAGATGGCCGTGACGAAGGACGGCGACGGGAGCTTCCAGGACAGGGTGCTGAAGGTAGGCCCATCGGGGAACCTACAGGACAGCCCGACGCTCACCGACCGGGCGGCACAGCGGATACTCGACGGCCAGGAGATCGACATCCTGGACCCGGCGAACTACCAAGCGGAGACGTTCGACGCCTCCTCGGGGAACTTCGGGGCTTACGTCAAGAACATCAAGCAGATGGAGGACGCGACGGTCCAGACGAACAGCATCCAGGGTCGGGTCGGGATGACCGTCCGGTCCAGTGAGATGGCACTGGAACTCGACGACGACGACGCGTCCCAGTCGTACGTCGCCGGCGACACCTCGGAGATCGCGTTCGACGTCACTGCTACCGGGGAAACCGACGGCCGGGAGAACGTCGATCTGAAGATCTCGGAGTCCGGCAACAGCGGGCTGGTCGAATCGCCGCGGTCAGACCGGGAGACGATCGAACTCGACGGCGGGAGCGAGACGTTCACGCTCGTCTGGGAGCCGGACTGGGATGCCCTCAGCACCGGGACCACCTACGACATCCTCATCGAGGGCGAAAGCGACGAGACGATCGGGACGGTGCAGGTGATCCAGTCGGACAGCGCCTTCGTCGAAGTCGAACTCCTGGACTACAACCGAACCGTCGAGTACGGCGACGACCTCACGGCGACGGCCAGGGCGACGAACCTCGGTGATGTCGACAAGACGGACACGATCAAGCTCAACGTAGACGGCAACTGCTGTCCCAGCAGTGAGGCGTCGGAGAAGGTAGAGGATCTCTCCCCCGGCGAGTCGGAGACGGTCACGCTGAACTACGACACCGGGAACCTCGGCACCGACAAGATCGGCGAGGTCGAGGTGGCCGCGAAGTCCAACAACTTCGAAAGCGAGGACACGGCCGACGCCAACATCACCGGCACGACGATCATCCGGGAGCCATCCGTCGGTGACCTCCAGGCTGGACAGGAGCGGCAGGCCCACAACATGAGCTTCACGCTGGGCGAAGACGTCGGCCAGTCGAAGATCAAGATTGACCTCACCGACACCGGCGACGCCGTCAGCCACGACACCGACAGTAACAACTGGAGAGTCATCCAGGGCAGCGGCTCGATCTCCCTGAACACGAACAACAACAGGGTGACAAGCGTCGTCTACCAGACTGTCTCCGACGACGACCAGGCCGGCGACCGAATCGAAATCGAAGGCGACTACACCGACACGACCGACGCCGACACCGACTCGGTCACCAAGTACGACGTCGAGTACGAGCTGACGAGCACGAGTAACTACCCGCAGGGCGAGACGAACTCGACGTCGTTCGATACGACGCTCAGCGAGGAAATCGAGGTCGAAATCGTCGACTCCGGGGCACCGGTCGAGTACGGCGAGACCCTCACCACGACGGTTCGAGCGACGAACCGGGGCGGAGCGGTCGCAGACGACGAATCGAGAGTCCAGCTGTCGCTGGCCGGCGAGACCGGACCGGAGGCGACGGTCCGAGGACTCGCACCCGGCGAGTCGACGGAAGTCACGATGACGTATGACACGGACACGGAGCGACTCAGCCCCACCGATATCGGCGACGCAGAACTCAAGGCTGAGTCCCGCGACGACACGGACGCCCGGATGGTGACCATCGAGCCGCCGACCCTCGTCGAGAAACCGTTCGTCGAGAACGTCTCGGCCGGCGAGGAACAATTGAACCAGAGCATGGGCTTCACGCTGGGCGAGAACACCGACCAGGCGGAAATCAAGATCGACCTCACCGACACCGGCGACGCCGTCAGCTACGACAGCAACACCGACGGCAACTGGACGGTCGTCAAGGGCGACGGCTCCATCTCTAGTCTGAACACGAACGACGACAGGGTGACGAGTGTGACGTACAAGACCCACTCCACCGACGACCGGGCGGGCGACGAAATCGTCATCGCGGCCAACTACACCGACACCACCGGCGCCGAGTCGGGGCAGGTCTACGATATCCTGTACGAGGTGACGCCGAACACGGGCAGCTACAATAACGACGAGACGAACTCGACGTCGTTCGAGACGGAGTCGCCCGACGGATGACCCCGCCGTCCCGTCGTCGACGCGAGATGCCACTCCGGTGGCGATAAGTACCGGCGGGCCGGACCCCGGAACGTGACCGATCGGAGCGACCCACCGGAGGACGTCGACGACGTCCCCACCGTCACCTGCTCGCGGTGCGACCGCGGGTGGGACCTCGCCTACGAACTCGACGAACTCGAGGTCGGCAACCGTGCCGTCGAGAAGTTCGCCCTCGACCACAGACGGCACACGGGTCACTTCCCGGACGACGTCACTCCGTGGACGGTCGACTGCCGGCAGTGTCCTGGCGGCGAGCGGTTCCTCGCCGAGCGGCCGGCCCGGCGGTGGGCCGAGACCCACGCCCGCCACACGGGACACGCACTGGGGGTCCGACACGGCGACGCCGAGGAGACGCTCGTCGAGCAGGACAATCCGTAACCCGAGTCATCTCCGGCGAGGGGACGGACCGGCGGACCGTCAGGGGTCGACCCGCTCGGAGACGAATTACTGGTCGCAACCGGCGTCGTCGGCCGGCTCGACGGCTAGGTCGACGCCGCAGGGACCACGGCCGGCGGCGCCCGCCCGGGCGACCGCCTCGGGGGTCCGCTCGTCGGATTCCGCGGGCTCAAGGCGGTCGGGCGAGCGTTTCATAGCGATTATCGCGAGTCGTTACCGCCGAGTATCGGAAGGATCGGGTTTCCGTACTGCTTTTGATCCAATTACTGTGTATCGGCGGAATGACTAGAAATCTTGTTTCGATATAGAACGAATCACCTTAATCTATATCAAGACAGAGTACGAATCGTCGCGTATGACCGAGGACGAAGCGGACTCCGAGAGCCTGATGGATCGTCAGACCACTGGCGAAGACCGCGTCCGAATGGTCGCACGGCAGCTGTCGGAGCCGCAAACAGCAAACTGGATTGCCTCCGAAGCGGACTGGTCACACGAGCCCACCAAGCGTGTCCTCGGACGACTCGTCGACGACGGGATCCTTCACCGTGACGAGAGCGGCACCCACACCACGTACTACCCCGATTACCGGCGGCAGGCGATGCAGGAGGCGATGCGCCTGCGGGACAGCGGCCACACTGTCGAGGAGCTTACCGACCGGCTCGCGGAGATGAAGGCACAAATCCGCGACTGGGAGGACGAATTCGACGTCGGGTCACCGAACCAGCTTCGCGGGACACTCGCCGACGAAGCGATTGACAGCGACGAAGAAGACCGTCGGCGTGAAACCGCTCGGGAGTGGGAACATCTCCGACGGCGCATCAAGATCGTCGGCTTCGCTATCCGCGAGTGGGACTTCCTCGCCCCGACGGCAGAATCCGCAGAGGCCAGCAGCTAATGGATGTCGGTCCCGCATCCCGGTGGTGACCCGAACGCGAATCTGTACGCCCAGCTGAAGCGGGACGTCCTCGATCGGGTACCACAGGTCACAGCCATTGAGTACATTCCTGACGATGTCGAGGCCAAGCAGCTGCGAGCAGTTTTCGACCCGACTCGTCTCGACCCGCCGACCGGTCCTGACGCACCGGAACTGAGCATCAAGTGGTACCGACAGGACCCAAACGATTGGTTCCGTATCAACTACACCGACCCGAACGCGGGCTTTCACGCCGGCTGGCACCAGGATGAGGACCATTCCGACCTCGGACGGACACATTTCCAGTATTCACTCGACGATGAAGGGGACCGCTGGGGAATCACGTTCGAACACGAGACTCCTTCCCTGATTCTCTGGGAGATCGTTGAAGATCTCCTCAAGGAGGTTCGTCACAACTACCAATTCGAGAACGAGAACTTATGACCTCCGAGAAGGTGTCTGGAGAACGTACCGGGCGATCGCTCGCGAGTTCGTTCGAGCGGTATCCTCAGGACGAAGGAAAGGGGTGTGGTGGTGACGGCGGGAACTACCAATAATCAGTATCACTCACCGCCGCGAACGCCGGGGTTGGTGATGGCGCCGGCGGCGGCCGACCCGAACGCGAGGCCGTACTTCGCCAGGACGCCGCCGTCGTAGGCGGGCTCCGGCTGTGACCACTCATCGAGGCGGGCCTCCAGTTCGGCGTCGGTGAGGTCGACCGCGAGGCGCCGGTCGGGGATGTCGACGGTGACGACGTCGCCGTCCTCGAGGGCGGCGATGGGGCCGCCGACGAACGCCTCGGGGGCGACGTGGCCGACCATCGGCCCGCGGGTCCCTCGTTGCGGATGACGACGACGTCGCCGGAGTCGATGCGGCCGTCCTGGACGTATCCCATCGCCGCCTCCTCGTCTTCGAACACCCGGGCGGGACCCTCGTGGTGGAACTCGTCCTGGCCGGTCGCTTTCAGCACCGCGCCGTCCGGCGCGAGGTTACCTTGCAGGATCTTGATTGCGCCCTCGGGGTACTTCGGCTCCGCGACGGTGTAGAGGAAGTCGGCGTCGATGTCGTCGTCGGCGGGGAGGCGACCGGCCGACTCGAGGCGGGCGAGTTCCTCGGCGACGGTCCGGCCGGTGACGGTGCGCTGATCGCCGTCGACCAGCCCGGCCTCCAGCAGCCGCCTGACGACGACCGGCACGCCGCCGACCTCGTGGAGGTCGTTCATCACGTGGCTGCCGCCGGGCTGGAGGTCCGCGAGCTTCGGGGTCCGGCGGGAAATCGCGTCGAAGTCCTCGATCTCGAGGTCGACGCCGGCCTCGGCGGCCAGCGCCAGCAGGTGGAGAACGCCGTTGGTCGACCCGCCGATCGCCGTCTGGACGGCGATGGCGTTCTCGAACGATCCCCGCGTCAGGACGTCGGAGGGCCGGCGGTCGGCCTCGATGCAGTCGACGACGAGCTCGCCGGCGCGCTCGGCGACCTCGTAGCGCTCGTCGTGTTCGGCCGGCGCCGACGCTCGAGGTCGTCCAGCTCCTCGCGGCTCATCTCGCCCTCGGCGTGGGCGCCGACGCCCTCGAACACCTGGACGATGGTGACGTCCCGGCCTTCGTGTTCGCCGGGCATGATCGAGCCGCCGTAACAGAACACCGACGGCAGGTCGGTCCGGACGGCGGCCATCATCATCCCGGGGAGGTTCTTGTCGCAGCCGGCGACGGTCACCAGCGCGTCCATCCGCTCGCCGAACGACACCAGCTCGACGGAGTCGGCGATGACCTCCCGGGAGACGAGCGAGGCCTTCATCCCCTCGGTACCCATCGAGACGGCGTCGGAGATGGTGATGGTGCCGAACTCGATCGGCATGCCGCCGCCCGAGTCGACGCCGTCGACGGCGGCGCCGGCGACGTCGTCGAGATGGACGTTGCACGGCGTGACGTCGGCGGCGGGGTTGGCGACGCCGACCATCGGCGAGGTGAGGTCCTCGTCGTCGAACCCCATCGCCCGGAACATCGCGCGGTGGGGCGCCCGCTCCGGACCCTCCGTCACCTCGCTGCTGCGGAGTTGCCCGTCGGTGCTCGACCCGCGGTCGGGCGGCTCTTGACGACTCATGCTGAACGGTTGCCGTCGAGCGACTTAACGGCCCGTGTATCGCCCAGTTTTTGCCCGCGTTCTCGCATACTGCCGGAGAGCTCAGAACGGGGTCCGAGGAGCCGACGACGGACTCGGAACTGCGGGTGGCCGCGGGACCCCTATCCGCGCGTCGCCGGTGGCGAAACCCACAACCTGGCGACGGCCGTACGACCGGTGATGACCGTCCGCGTCGAGACCGGCGCGCGGCTACACGTCGGCTTCGGGAACCTCTCGCTGGCGCACGAGCGGCTCTACGGCGGCGTGGGGCTGGCCCTCGAGGAGCCGCGCGTGCGGCTGGCCGCCGAGACGGCCCCCGAGGTGCGCTGTGCGGATCCGCTGGCCGCGGAGTACGCCGCCGCCGCCTGTGACCTGCTCGGCGTCGCCGGAATCGACCTGACGGTCGAGGCGACGCTGCCGCGGCACGTCGGCCTCGGCAGCGGGACGCAGCTGGCGCTGGCGACACTGGCGGCGGTCGCCCGCGTCCACGGCCGCGAGCCGGCCGTCCGCGAGCGAGCGCCGGCGCTGGGCCGCGGCGGCCGCAGCGGCGTCGGCGTCGCGACCTTCGAGGCCGGCGGCTTCGTCGTCGACGCCGGCCACCCGACCGAGCGGTTCACGACGGCGCCGCCGGCCGAGGGCGACTGGACGGTGCCGGCGGTCGTCGCCCGCCACGAGCTACCCGACGAGTGGCGGTTCGTGCTGGCGATTCCCGAGGCGACCCCGGGCCGGAGCGGCGACGACGAGGACGAGAGCATGCGGGCGGTCGTCGAGGCCGCCGACCCGTCGGTCGCCGACGAGCTGGCGACCGTGCTGGTCCGGCGACTGCTGCCGGCGGCCGCCGAGGGGCGGCTGGAGGCGTTCGGCGACGCGGTCGCGGCCTTCGGCCGGCTCAACGGCGCCTGGTACGCCGACCAGCAGGGCGGCGTCTACCGGCCGCCGGCCGGCCGAATCATCGACGCGCTCGCCGACCGGCCGGCCGTCCGCGGCGTCGGCCAGTCGTCGTGGGGGCCGACCGTCTACGGCATCACCGACGCGTCGATGGCCGACCGGGCACGGGACGCCGCCGTCGAGGCCCTCTCGGCGGCCGACGCCGAGGGGACCGTCAGGGTCGTCGCGCCGCGGGACGAGGGCGCCCGCGTCGACGGCGCCGCGATCTGAGTCCACGATTTAAGTTCCGCCGGGCGAAGGAGTGGGTATGAACCGCATCCCGTTCGGGATCCGACGGCTGGATACGACCATCGGCGGCGGCGCGCCGCCGGGCAGCGTCGTGCTCCTGTCGGGTCACGCCGGCGCCGGGGCCCGCGAGTTCATGTACACCGCCGCGACGATGAACGGCCTCGCCGAGGGCGGCCCGGAGCTGTTCGACCTCTACTACGGCGGGCTCGACGACCGGGCGACGACGCCCGAGGAGGTCCACTACATCTCCTTCACCGCCACGGAACAGCAGCTCGAACGCGAGATGACGCTGGCGATGGACGACGAGATCGTCGAGGAGAGCATCGACAACGTCGAGTTCCACGACCTCTCGCCGGAGTTCTTCCGGCTCAGCCCGGTGCCACGGGAGTGGTACGCCGACCGGACGCGGAGCGTCTCCCAGCTCGGCCAGTCCCAGGACCGCAAGGGCGTTCCGGAGGCGCTCGGCGACCGGCTGACCGAACACGGCGCCGACAGCGTCGTCGTCATCGATTCCATCGCCGACCTGGTCGGCGCCCAAAGCGCCGACATCCCGTTCAGCGACGTCCCGGTGCTGCTGAAGGGGCTCTCGCGGGCCGCCCACGAGTGGGGCGGGCTCGTCCTCGTACACGTCAACCGGGAAACGCTGGACGATCAACAGCACGGCCAGCTGGTCGACGCCGCCGACGGGACGCTGCTGTTCGAGTGGGAAAGCGGCGGCTCCGCCCGGGCCCGGACGATGATCGTCCAGCAGTTCCGTGGCGTCCTCTCCCGCATCGAGGACGAGAACATCGTCCGCTTCGAGACGGAGATCGGCGACGCCGGCTTCGACATCAGCGACGTCCGGAAGATCCGGTAGCGGCCGAGGGAGGGCGAATCTTTAACCGTACACCGCGTCTACCCCGGCTCGATGGCGACCGAGTCGGCCGACGAGCCGGAGTTGTCCGTCTCGCTGCCACCGCCGCTCGAGGAGTGGGTCGACGAGCACGCCGCCTCGCTCGACGTCGACCGCGAGGAGCTGCTCGTACAGGTGGTGAGCGCCTACCGCGCGGCGGCCGACCTCGACGGGGACGCCGACGCCGGCGGCGGCTCCGCTCCGGACCTCGAGACGCTCCGCGAGGAGGTCCGGGCGGAGGTCGAAACACAGCTCGCCGACCGCGACGTCGACGCCAGGGCCGTCGACGACCGCGTCGACACCCTCGAGTCGGAGATCGAGGAGGACCTCAACTCCGTCCGCAACCGCGTACTCCAGCTCCGGGACGCGCTCCGGAACCGGGCCGACGCCGACCACACCCACGAGGAGTTCGACCGGCTCGCCGACCGACTCGACGGCGTCGCCGCGGACGCCACGGAGCTGTCCGACGACGTCTCGACGCAAGAGGCCGAGCTGAACGACGTCGACGCGAGGCTCGACACGCTGGCACGGGTCGTCCTCGAACTACGGGACCGGACGATCGACCGCGGCGACGACCGGACCCGCCAGCTGGACCGGCTCCGCCGGACGGCGAACCGCCAGGGCGTCACCGACGCCAGCTGCGACAGCTGCGGGGAGTCGGTTTCCGTGCCGCTGCTGACCGACCCGGCCTGCCCGCACTGCGACGCCGAGCTGCGGGACATCACCACGGCCGGACTGATATTCACCCGGGCGACGCTGGTCGGGCCGGAGACGTCGTCCGGCGGAGGCGAGGACGACGATGAGTGAGGAGCCCGATCATAACGACGTCGAGGAGCCCGACGAGGCCGGGGAACCCGACGACCCCTTCGCCGACGTCGAGCCGGCCGACGAGGACGTCTGGGCGAAGCTGTCGGCCGGCGGCGGGCCGACCGCCGAGGACGGGGACCTCTTCGAGCGGCTGGCCGAGGAGGGGACCGACGCCGCCCCGGAGGTCGAGCGCGACGGCGAGGACGCCGTCGTCCCGAAGGGCCGCTACTGCCAGGGGTGTCGGTTCCTCTCGGACCCGCCGGACACGCGGTGTCTCAACCCCGACACCGAGATCGTCGAGGTGGTCGACAGCGAGCACTTCCGGGTCCGCAACTGCCCCGTCGTCGCCGAGCGCCAGGAGGCGACCGACGTTCTCGACCTGGAGTGAGCCGCCGCGCGACACGCTTTTCGCCGCACGAGTTCTTC
>PXSC01000065.1:0-7945 GCA_003023535.1 Halobacteriales archaeon QS_9_70_65
CTCCGAGGGCCCGCGCTCGTACGTCTCGACGACCACCTCGTCGGCCACGTCGCGGTCGCGGAGCCGCGCGGCGTGTCGCTGTGCTACCTCGCGAGTGTGCGCCCGCCCGACGAGCAGGAGTGTGTCAGCCATGGGTGTTCGGACAAGTGCGCTTGTATTAGCGCAACTTGGGTTGTATTCGTTTGCGGACGGATCCGATAAATAGGTTACGGGGGCGGCGGCGACGACACCCGGGGGTTCAAGTGTGCTTGCACCTACGACAACCGTAGTGACACGACTCGTCCTCGCGGCCGGTTCGACACGGACGGCCGCAATCGACGGTATCAGCGCGGCGGCGGCCGCCCCCGACCGGCTGGCGCACACGCCGGCCGCCGACGCCGAGATACTCGCCTACGGCTGGCCGGTCCGGTCGCCGGTCGTGCCGGTCTCCCCCGACGGCTGCCCGACGCCGGCGGTCGTCACCCGGGCGGTCCGCGAGCGGCTGTCGTTCCCGGTCACGGTCGTCGATGCCGGCCTCGCGGAGCCGACCGGCGCCCCGACGGTGACCGTCGGCGCCCGCCCCGGCGACGACGTCCGCGAGCCCGACCCGGTCCCGACGGCGCCGGGCGCCTTCGCTGCCGCCCGGCAGTTCGGCCGCCGACTCCCCGACGACGAACTCCTGCTCGCGGAGACGGTGCCCGGCGGCACGACCACGGCCCTGGGCGTCCTGACGGCCCTCGGCGAGGCCGACGTCCTCGCGCCCGACGGCGCCGACGCCGGCGCCGTCTCCGGCTCGCTGGCCGACAATCCGCTGGAGCTGAAGCGGTCGGTCGTCGCCGAAGCGCTCGAGGCCTCCGGGCTATCGCCGGGGGCGGCCGCCGGCGACCCGCTCGTCGCGCTGCGCCGCGCCGGCGACCCCGTTCTCGCGGTCGTCGCCGGCCTCGCCGCCGGCGCTCTCGACGCCGACACCGCCGTCACCCTCGCCGGCGGGACACAGTTGGTCGCCGCCGCCGCCTGCCTCCGGCACCGCGGCCGCGAGACGCCGCTCCGGCTGGCGACGACCGCCTACGTCGACGCCGACCCCGCCGTCGACCTCGAGGGGGCCGCCGACGCCCTCGACCTCGAGTTGACCGTCACCGACCCCGGCTTCACCGACGACCACCCCGCCATGGCCGCCTACGAGCGCGGCGAGGCCAAGGAGGGCGTCGGGATGGGCGGGGCGCTGGCGCTGGCCGACCGCGCCGGCCTGCCGGCCGCCGACCTCCGGGACGGCGTCCGCGAGGTCACCGACCGGTTGCTGGCGGCCGACGAGGGGGGCGACCGATGAGAGGGGTCGTCCTCGCCGGCACGACCTCCGGCGTCGGCAAGACCGTCGCGACGCTCGCGGTCTGCCGGGCGCTGGAGGCGGCCGGCCACGACCCCCAGCCCGCGAAGGCCGGCCCGGACTTCATCGACCCGAGTCACCACGCCGCCGTCTGCGGCCGGCCGTCGCGGTCGCTCGACCCCTGGCTGGCCGGCGAGGACGGCTGTCGCCGCAACTACTGGCGCGGGACCGGCGACGTCTGCGTCGTCGAGGGAATGATGGGGCTGTACGACGGGACGAACTCGACGGCCTACGTCGCCGAGACGCTCGGGCTGCCGGTCGTCCTCGTCGTCGACGCGAAGGCCGGCATGGAGAGCGTCGCCGCCCAGGCGCTCGGCTTCCGCGAGTACGCCGCCGAGGCCGACCGCGATATCGACGTCGTCGGCGTCCTCGCACAGCGGGCCCACGGCGGCCGCCACGCCGACGGCATCCGCGAGGCGCTGCCCGACGGGCTGGCGTACCTCGGCCGGGTGCCGCCGCTCGACGGCCTGGAGATCCCCGACCGCCACCTCGGGCTGCTGATGGGCGAGGAGGCGCCGCTGGACGACGAGAGCCTCGCGACGGCCGCCGAGACAATCCGCGTCGACCGGCTGCTGGAGGTCGCCGCCGAGCCGCGGCGACCTGCCCGCGAGACGGTCGGCCCGGCCCGCGAGGCGACCGTCGCCGTCGCCGACGACGCGGCCTTCTGCTTCCGCTATCCCGCCACCGTCGAGCGGCTCCGCGAGCGGGCGACCGTCGAGCCGTTCTCGCCGGTCGCCGGCGACCCGCTGCCGGACTGCGACGGCGTCTACCTCCCCGGCGGCTACCCCGAACTCCACGCCGCCGCGCTCGCCGACGGCGGCAGCCTCGATTCGGTCGCCGCCCGCGCCGCCGACGGTCTGCCCGTCTTCGGCGAGTGCGGCGGCCTGATGGCGCTGGCCGAGACGCTGACCGACGCCGACGGCGCGACCCACGAGATGGCGGGGGTGCTGCCGGCGGACGTCGAGATGTGCGACCGCTACCAGGCGCTGGATCACGTCGAGCTGGTCGCCGATCGGGCGACGCCGGTGGCCGACGCCGGCGAGACGGTCCGCGGCCACGAGTTCCACTACTCGCGGGCCGACGTCGCCGCCGACGCGACGCTCGCCTTCGACGTCCGCCGCGGCGACGGGATCGCCGACGGCCGCGACGGTCTCGCCGAGTACCGGACGCTCGGTACCTACGCCCACGTTCACGCCGGTTCCGGCGCCGTCGACGCCTTCGTCGAGTCGCTGTGACGGCTCGCGCTCACGTCCGGAACCCTTCGGTGACGTCCTCGGTGGCGTACGTCTCCGCGCGCCAGGCGGCGTCCAGCGCCGCCGTGACGACGACGCCGGCCACGAGAAGCCCGCCGGCGACCGACGCGTCGACGCCGGGTACCGTCCCGGTGACGCCGCCGAGGTAGCTCCCGGCGGCCGCCAGCAGCGACGCCCCGAGACAGCCGGCCCAGAGCCGCTCGCGGCCCGGCCGCGGCGGTACGCGGTTCGCCCGGTCGACCGCCCGCTCGAGCGCGTCCGGGGCGTCGAGCACGAGCGCCGGCACGACGAACGGCCGACAGCCCGTCACCACCTCCGTCGGGGCGACGTCGTCTTCGGTGAGCAGCCGCTCGGCGACGCCGGGGACGGCCGCCCGCGTCTTCAGCCACCGGGCCCCCTCGGCGGCGCCGTCCAGCACCGCCGTCACCGACGGCCGGACCCCCGCCGGTCGGCCCCGGGCCCGCCGGCCGACCGCGTAGGCGACGCCGGCGCCGAACGGCAGCCAGACGACCGCGAGCACGGCGACCACGACCGACAGCGCCAGCAGGTAGAGCAGCTCGCCGAGGCCGCCGAGGAACAGCGGGTTCGCCGGCGTCGCCGCTCGGAGCGTCGCGGCGACGATCCAGCCGCCGACGGCGAGGGTCCCGACGACGACCCCGCCCAGCAGCGTCCAGACGATCGCCACCGGCGACCGGAGGTAGACGGAGACGACCATACCCCTACACCGGTCCTCGGAGACAAAAAGACCCGGCTACGGGGCCTCGTCCGGCGCCGGAACGCCCTCCTCGGGGGCGTCCAGCTCGTCGAACTGCTCCCGCAGCTCGCGGACGCGGTCGCGGATGTCCGCCGCGAGCTCGAACTCCAGGTTGTCGGCGGCCTCCTCCATCCGCGCCTCGAGTCCCTCGATCCGCTCGGCGGCGGCCTCGACGGAGTCGACGTCGCCGCCGGAGACGCCGCCGGTTTCGGTCTTCGCCCCTGGTAGGTTCGTCTCGCCCACGGCCTTCTCGATCGTCCGCGGCTCGTGGCCGTGTTCCTCGTTGAACGCCCGCTGGATGCGGCGGCGGCGCTCGGTCTCCTCGATGGCCGACTCCATGGCGTCGCTCGGCCCGTCGGCGTACAGCACGACCCGGCCGTCGACGTTGCGGGCGGCCCGGCCCATCGTCTGGACCAGCGTCGTCTCCGACCGGAGGAAGCCCTCCTGGTCGGCGTCGAGGATGGCCACCAGCGACACCTCTGGGATGTCCAGCCCCTCCCGCAGGAGGTTGATGCCGACGAGCACCTGTATCTCGCCGAGCCGCAGCGACCGGATGAGTTCGTGCCGCTCGAGGGTGTCCGTCTCGTCGTGCATGTAAGCGACGTCGACGCCGGCGCCCTCCAGGTATTCGGTGAGGTCCTCGGCCATCCGCTTGGTCAGCGTCGTCACCAGCACGCGCTCGTCGTCGTCGGTGGCCTCGATCCGGCCCAGCAGGTCCTCGACCTGGCCCTCGGCGTCGGCGAGCTCGATCTCCGGGTCGACGAGGTACGTCGGCCGGACGATCTGCTCGACGACCCGCTCGGACTGCTCCCGCTCGTAGTCGCCCGGCGTCGCCGAGACGTACAGCGTCCGGCCGGTCTTGTCCTCGAACTCCTCGAACGTCAGCGGCCGGTTGTCGTAGGCCGTCGGCAGCCGGAAGCCGTTCTCCACGAGCGAGTCCTTCCGGGAGCGATCGCCCTCGTACTGGCCCTCGATCTGCGGGAGACTCTGGTGGGACTCGTCGACCACCGTCAGGAACTCCTCGGGGAAGTAATCGAGCAGCGTGTACGGCGGCTCCCCGCTGTCGCGGTCGGACATGTGGACGGCGTAGTTCTCGATACCGGAGCAGTAGCCCGTCTCCCGGAGCATCTCGACGTCGTAGGTGGTCCGCTCCTCGATGCGCTGGGCGGCGACCATGTCGCCCTGCCGCTCGAAGTAGCTCACGCGGCGCTCCTTCAGCGCCTCGATCTCCTCGATGGCGTCTTCGAGCCGCTTCTCGGGGGTGGAGTAGTGCTCGGCGGGGTGGACGAGCGCCGCCGGCTCCTCCGAGACGGTCTCGCCGTCCAGCACGTCGATCTTCATGAGACGGTCGATCTCGTCGCCCCAGAACTCCACTCGGAGGGCGTGGCGGCCGTACATCGGGAACACCTCGACGGTGTCGCCGCGGACCCGGAAGGTGCCCTGCTGGAAGTCGACGTCGTTGCGCTCGTAGTTGAGCCCGACCAGCCGCTCCAGCAGCCCCTCGCGGCCGACCTCGTCGCCGGGTTCGAGCCGCAGCGACATCCCCTCGTAGTTGCCCGGGTCACCTAGCCCGTAGATGGCCGACACCGACGCCACGACGACGACGTCGTCCCGCGTCAGCAGCGACCGCGTCGCCGAGTGCCGCAGCCGGTCGATCTCCTCGTTGATCGAGAGGTCCTTGCCGATGTAGGTGTCCGTCTGCTCGACGTACGCCTCCGGCTGGTAGTAGTCGTAGTAGGAAACGAAGTACTCGACGGCGTTGTTCGGGAACAGCTCCCGGAACTCCTCGTACAGCTGCGCCGCCAGCGTCTTGTTGTGCGCCAACACGAGCGTCGGCTGCTGGAGTTCCTCCAGCACCCAGGAGACGGTGTTGGTCTTGCCCGAGCCGGTGACGCCGAGCAGCGTCTGCTTTTCGGCGCCGTTCCGGTAGCCGTCGACCAGCTCGCGGATGGCCTCGGGCTGGTCGCCGGCGGGGTCGAACGGGGCGTCGACCTCCAGGGGCCGGTCGAGATCGGGACGGTCCGGCTGCAGGGGTCCGGTGTCGCTCATCGTACGAGAAAGGGCGTCGGCGCACTTGAGCCGCACGCTCGAGAACGACCCGTCAGTAGAGCCGACGGGTGGCTCTACTTCCGCCGCGGCGTCGTCTCATTTATAGGGTCCGCCCTCCAGTTCCCGCCGATGTCGAACTCGAACGCGAAGGGCGACCGCCGCGAGCGGGAGCTCGTCAACGACCTCGACGGGGCCGGCTTCGCGGTGATGCGGGCGCCCGCCTCCGGCAGCGCCACGGAACGGGAACTGCCGGACGTGCTGGCCGGCGACGGCGAGACGTTCTACGCCGTCGAGGCGAAATCCTCCGCGGGCGACCCCATCTACCTCTCCGGCGACGAGATCGAGGCGCTGGTGTACTTCGCGCGGAACTTCGGCGCCAAGCCCCGGGTGGCGGTCCCGGAAAGTGACCCTCGACGAGGTCACGGTCGAGAGCGGCCCCGACCGGGAGGTGCTGGAGGCGCTGGCACGCGGCGACCTCACCGTCGAGGAGGCCGCGGAGATGCTGTGACTGCTGCTACTACGTAACAGTCTGATTGACTCGTAGCTACCCGACTCGGGGTGTCGTGGAAACGTCCTCGCCCGCCGTGTTTCCTCTCGTGGGTCGCTCGATACAGGGAGCGTATGGAGCGGTCCGTGGTGGCGATTGCTGACTCGATGTGAGGACCTCGAAAGCCCTCGCGGCGCTCGGGGCGCCGCGACCACCGGAAGTCGGTCGGCTCCCTCCGGTCGCCGCTGCGACATCCGAGCCCTCGTTCGGCCCTATCGGGCTTTACGAGGACCGCGCTGCGCGCCTCGGTCGCGTTGCTCCCTACGGTGTCCTCGCGCGGCGCTGCCGCGCGAGCGGGCCGAGGGAGCCGACGGCTCCCTCGCTGCTTGCGGGGTCGGGGCACCACCGACCGCCGCTCGCCCTTTCAGTCCGCCAGGGACAGCCGGTTGACCAGTCAGCGCCCTGGCGGACTGAAAGGGCGAGGCCGGGTCCGGGAAGCACGGCGACGTAAGCACGCGAGCGAAGCGAGCGCGCGCAGCGAGCCGCGCGACCGGAGCCGGCCGAGGGCTTTCGAGGTGGTCGAGGATTCGGTTCACGAGACGGGCGAACCGCCCAGGTAACACTGCAAATCCACCTATCGGGCGTTTCGTCACTCCCGGATCGGAAGCGATACCGTATCGAACGTCGCGTGTTTCAAGCGACCGGGGTCTCACCCGGGACCGCCAGCCGCGACAGCGGGAAGGCGTACCGCCGGCGGTCGTCGAAATCGGGACCGTCGAACGGGTAGACGACCTCGACGACGGGGTCGTCGTCGGGATAGTTACCGTTGGCCGGGTAGTCGGCGACCGTGCAGTCGGCGCCCGGGACGGCCCGCTCGGCGGCGGTCTCGTCGGTCAGTCGGTGGACGACGACGGTGTCGCCCGTCTCGCGGTCCGTCGCGCCGTTGCCCCGCTCGGGGCGGCAGGCGTCGCAGACCGGGGGGCCGTCCTCGGGGACGAACGCCTCGCGGCGACAGCCCGCACAGCGGTCGCGGCGCCGGCCCGGCGGCGGCACCCGGCCCTCGGTCACCTCGATGGCGACCCGCCGGAGGTGCTTGCAGCGCTCGCCGCGGAAGGTGCGGTCCGGGCAGTCGCAGTCTCGAGCCGACGGGTGTCGGGCGCCAACGGGCGCCGGCGCGGGGCGGCGGAGTCCGATGACGCGGTTGCGTGTTCGGAGTGCGTCATTCCAATCGAAACGTAGGGGATCGAGGCCTATCAGTCTCCCGGCCGAAAACGCGGTCTCGGCCGCTTTCGCATCGCTATAACCAGTCCACCCCACCGCTTCGACTCCACGCGCCTGCCGCCACAATAGCCCCGTCCGAGACGCCGGTCCGACGCCGTCCGGCGGCAGGTTCGAAGCCCTTTTGCCGGCCACCGTCGCACGGGAGAGCATGGATCGTGACGCCGTCGTCGAGGCCGCCGTCGCGTTCGTCGGCGTCGGGACGCTCGCAGCCGCCATCGTCGGCATCGGACTCACCTACGGCGGCGACGGACTCTCCGCCGACGGCGGCACCGCGCTCGTCGGCGCCATCGCTTTCTTCCTCGTGTTCATGTCCGCCATCGGCGTCGGGCTGTCGCGGCGCTACTGACCGCGCCAGTCGACGAGCCGGTCGTCGGGCGTCCGCTCGAGGCTCGCCTCGTAGTACGACAGCGGGTGCTGAATCGTCTCACAGAGGTCGTCGCTGTCGACGCAGTCGCCGTACTCGACCATCGCCGCACACGACGGCGGGGCGGCGACGGTGCCGTCGTCGTCGGCGAGCCGCTCGACCTGCGTCTCGACGGCGTCGGCGGCCGCGCCGGAGACGTCGCACAGCGCCGTCACCTCCTCGGGGTCGAGGCCGGTCGCCGCCAGAAACGACACCAGCGCGAACCGGGAGTGCGCCGGCAGGCTCTCGCCGTCGCGGACCCGGCCCAGCAGTGCCCGCATGCAGGGCGGGAACTGCCCGGGGGCGGCGACGTCGAACGACGTCGGTGGATCGAGGTCGGCGACGCTGCGCCGGA
>PXSC01000065.1:7977-9395 GCA_003023535.1 Halobacteriales archaeon QS_9_70_65
AGGTACGTCGTCACGGACACGTCGAATCGGCCCTCGCCGGCGGCCTCGACGCCGGAGAGCCCGAAGTCCGCGAGTAGCCGCCGCAGGTCCAGCCGGTCGTCGCCGGCGCTCCGCAGCTCGATGTCGGCCTCGAAGTCCTCGACGAACCGCTCGCGGGCGGTCGCGGCCTCGGCGGCGGCGTACTTCTCGACGGCGCCGGGCACGTCCAGCAGCGACACGAGCACGCGGGCGACCGGGTACGACAGCAGCTCCGCGCGGTCGCTGTAGGCCCGCGGTTCCTCGCTGTCGGTCGTCCCCTCCAGCAGCGCCCGCCGGACCCGCTCGCTGCCGCGCTCGACCGCCGGTCCGCCCGCCGCGACCAACGCGGCGAGGTCGACGTCGGCGGCCTCGACGGCCTCCCGGGAGGCCTCGAGAAACGGGTACCGGGCGTGGAGCCGCTCCATGCGCTCCGGTACCGCGGCGTCGCCGATAAACGCACCGACCCGGTGCCGCTTGCGGCGCCCAGTGCGTCGTACCGATCGTCGTAGTTCCCTACCGGCGAGTGCCGACCCGTACCGGGCGCTCGTCGGTACTTCGTCACGATACTTCGTATCAGCCGGCGTCCTCGACGGAGGACCGCGAGGCCGGAGCGGAGCGACGCCGGAACAGGGAAACGCAGACCGACAGCGCCGCGAGGACCCCCAGGCCGACGATTGCGTAGTGAGCGCGGAACACGGCCCGCAGCGTCGCCTCCCCGAGCGTGAACCCGCCGAACAGCGCGACCGCCAGCGACTCGCCGACGACCGGGAGCCACAGGACGGCCTCGAGCCCCGTCTGCCCGAGCCAGTAGGAAAACTGCGTCCACGGGAGCAGCAGGCCGGTGTAGGCGTACAGCGCGGCGAAGGGGACCGAGACGACGGCGCCGACCGCGTAGCGCGGCGAGCCGACGACGCCGAGAGCGAGGCCGAGCGCCACCGCCCCGACCGCCCCGACGGCGAGCACGAGCCGGGCCGGACCCGCGGGCACGGCGGCCGGCGCGACGAGCAGCGCCACGTCGACGAGCGCGAGGGCGGCCAAGAGTCCGGCGAGGAGGAGTTCGAGGTTCCGGCCGCGAGGACTGTTCTCGAAGGTTAACATAAAATTCGCTACTTCGCGGACAAACATAATGCCGTCGTCCGGACGAGCCGGTCGTGGTGCCTTTCGGCGCCGAACATAATCGACGCCGCCCGCGGTCCCGTCGGCCCCAGTCGACACGCCTATACTCCCGCTCGTCCACCGACCGAACGGTGCGTCTCAGGTACCGCTGTCCGGACTGCCGGACGACGAGCAACCTCCACGATCCCGGCTGTGACTTCGAGGGCGTCGACCGCCTCGAGGTGGAGACGGCCCACACGGACCTGCTGTCGGTGCTGTCGGCGCGGTCC
The DNA here is from genome assembly GCA_003023535.1 of Halobacteriales archaeon QS_9_70_65. The sequence continues at coordinate 9,381 of PXSC01000065.1, forward strand.
GTCGGCGAGGAGGCG
>PXSC01000066.1 GCA_003023535.1 Halobacteriales archaeon QS_9_70_65
TTGCCGGAGTAGGCGGTCACGGGACCTGAACTACCGCCCTCGTGGTCGGACTCGGCGTGGACGTCCATCGAGAGGGTCACTTCGTCGCCGATCTCGATGGTTCCGGACTCCAGAATATCGGCGCAGAGACCGCCGCGATGAAGCAGTGCCGACACCGCGCCCTCCTCGGTCAGCGATTCGAGGTGGCCACAGGGTTCGCAGAGTTCGACGCCCTCGCAAATCAGGTCGCCGACGCGGAACCGCTCGCCGCCATCGGCGACCGTCGCCTCGGGTTCTTCGTAGCCGACGGTGTCGCCGACGACGCGGCGGTCGGCCCGGAGGACTACACGTTCGACGCCGTCCTCGAACGCCGACTCCGGCTCGGGTTCCGGCGCGTCGGCGGGCCCGCAGCGAAAGGAAACCCGGTCTCCCGCCGGGCCAACCGGTAGGTGCCGGCGCCGATGGGCTCCCCCTCGCCCTCCGGGTGGTCGGCACGGTGGTACTCGCCGAACGGCGCCGCCGCCCCGTGGATTTAGGTGGTTCCCGGCCCCGGGTACGAGCGTGTGTACGACGACGGTTCGGACGGACTTCGTGGCACGGCACTACCTCACCGTCCCGGATCCGGGGCCGGAGGGAAAGCTGCACTCCCACCGCTTCCGGGCGGAGCTGGAACTCCGGGGCCCCGGACTCGGTGAGTACGGCTACCTGGTCGACATCGACGATGACACCGTCGCCCTCGAGGCGCCGGCCGACCGCTACACCGACGCCACGCCGGACGACCTGCCGGAGTCCGACGGCGACAACCCCGGCGTCGAGCGGTTCTCCCGCGTCGTCTTCGACCGCGTGACCGACGACACCATCGCCGAGCCGGCCGTCGCCGTCCGGGAGGACGAGGCCGCCGGCTACACCGCGGCAGCATGAGGATCGGACTGACGCTGTACGGCGACTTGGAAGAGCGGTCCGGCGGCTTCCGGTACGACCGCAGGCTCGTCGCCGAACTACGGGCGGCCGGCGACGAGGTGGAGGTGGTGTCGCTGCCGTGGCGGACGTACCCCCGGGGGCTACTGGACGGGCTCTCGTCGGCCGTCCGTCGCCGGCTGGCCGTCGACGTCGACGTGATGCTGCAGGACGAGCTCGCCCACCCGTCGCTCGTCCGGCACAACCGCCGGCTCCCGTACCCGGTGGTGAGCGTCGTCCACCACCTCCGGGCCAGCGAGCGCCGCCGGCTGGCGCCGCTGTACCGGGCCGTCGAGCGCCGCTATCTCGGCACCGTCGACGGTGCCGTCTGCAACAGCACGGCCACCCGCAGGGCCGCGACCGACCTGGGGGTCGACCCCGAAACGGCCGTCGTCGCCCCGCCGGCCGGCGACCGGTTCGACCCCGACGCCGACCCCGACGACGTCGCCACCCGGGCCCGCGAGGGGCCGCTGCGGGTCGTCTTCGTCGGCAATCTCATCGAGCGCAAGGGACTGGACACGCTGGTCGAGGCCGTCGCCCGCGCCCGCCGGAGCGAGGCGGTAGAGCTGACCGCGGTCGGCCGACCGGTCGACGCCGATCACGTCGCCGCCGTCCGGGAGACGATCGCCGACCGGGGGCTCGGCGACGCGGTGACGCTGGCCGGCGAGCTGTCCGACGACGGGCTGGCGGCGACGCTGGCCGAGAGCCACGTGCTCGCGGTGCCGTCCCGCCACGAGGGGTTCGGCATCGTCTACCTCGAAGGGATGAGCTTCGGGCTCCCGGCGATCGCGAGCGCCGCCGGCGGGGCCGAGGAGGTGGTGACCGACGGCGAGACGGGCGTGCTGGTCGAGCCCGACGACGTCGCCGAGGTGGCGGCGGCGCTGACGGAGCTGGCGGCCGACCGCGACCGGTTGGCCCGGATGGGCCGGGCCGCCCGCCGCCGGTACGAGGCCCACCCGGACTGGACGGAGGCGGCCGCCCGGGTCCGGGAGCTGCTGGCGGCGGTCGCCGACGCGCCGGCCCGCGGGGTGGCGGCGTGACCGACTTCCAGCAGTATCTCGCCGCCAAGCGGGACATCGACGACCGCGCGCTCGACCGGCGACTGCTCGGCCGGCTGGCCGACGGCGCCGCCCGGGCGGCCGACGGCGACGGCCCGCTCCGGGTACTGGAGGTCGGCGCCGGCGTCGGGACGATGATCGAGCGGCTACTCGAGCGGGAGCTGCTGCCGGCGGCCGACGTCCGCTACACGGCCGTCGACGTCGACCCGGACAACGTCGCCGCGCTGTGGGAGCGGCTGCCGGCCTGGGCGGCCGGCCGCGGGCTCGAGACGACCGACGACGACGGGACGCTCCGGATCGACGCCGAGGGACCGACGCTGACCGTCGAGCCGGTCGTCGCCGACGGCGTCGCGTTCGTCGCCGGCGCCGACCGGTCGTGGGACCTGCTCGTCGGGATGGCCTTGCTGGACATCGTCGGCCTGGAGAACCTCGGCGGGCTGCTGGCGGCGCTCTCGCCCGGCGGCCTGTGGTACTTCCCGATCACCTTCGACGGCGCCACCCGGTTCGCGCCGGCCCACCCGGCCGACCGGGCCGTCGAGCGGGCCTACCACCGCCACATGGACGAGAAGGCCGGCGGCGACAGCCGGGCCGGCAGTCACGCGCTGTCGCGGCTGCGCCGGCGCCCCGACGCGACCGTCCTGGACGTCGCCGGCTCCGACTGGTCGGTCCGGCCGGTCGACGGCGACTACCCCGGCTCGGAGGCGGCGCTGCTCGAGTACGTCCTCGACACCGTGGAGACGGCCGTCGGCGAGACGACCGGCTCCGGGTTCGCGGCCACGCTCGAGGAGTGGCTGACGACCCGGCGTCGACAGCTCGAGGCCGGAGAGCTGACGTACACCACCCATCAGCTGGACCTGCTGGGACGGGTCGATCCACCCCAGTAGCGTCGCCGGTTTCACAAAGGGAATGTCGGTGCCTCGTGTAGAGGAGGTACCGTGACGACCACGCAGGTCACTCTGATCCAGATCGACAACTACGGTCCGTGGACGACGACGCCGGAGCCGCGCCGGGAGGTCGACCTCCAGACGCTGCAGTCGCGACTGTACGCCGACGTCTCCCAGCTGGTAGGCAACCGCGAGGGGTACGCCTTCTTCGGCCGGTTCGACAACATGGTCACCGTCACGAACGGGCTCGGGCGGGAGGCTCACGAGCTCGTCCAGGAGTCCATCGGCAACCGGTATCCGGTCACCGCGAGCATGAGCGTGGCCGTGGGGCCGACGCCCGTGGAGGCGCTCGGCGCCGCCTCCGACCGGCTGCAGGACGCCGGCAGCGCACAGGACAGCGAGCGGACGGAGATCCTCCGCGGGGAGACGCTCCCGGAGGCCGACCGGACGCCGACCGACGTCCAGATCGCCCACTTCGACGTCGACGACGCCACCGGCAAGTACACCGACCGGCTCAACGAGTTCGACTCCTTCATCAACATCGAACAGGGGTACGCCGAACTGATGCGGTACATGCGGCGGGCCCACGACTCGCTGGCGTTCTTCGTCGGCGGCGACAACGTCATCGTGGTCTGTTCGGACGTCGACGAGGCGGGCTACCGGGACGCCATCGACCACGTCGAGGACGCCGTCGGCGTACAGCTGAAGGTCGGCGTCGGTCGCTCGGCGAGCGCACAGGCGGCCGGCATGGACGCCAAACACGCCCTCGAGACCTGTCGCGAGAACGGCACCCCCGTCGAGTTGGCCCGGTGACCCGGCGCCGCACGCCGGAGGTCGAAGCGATTGGGCCCCCGCGGTCGTGTAACTGCGACGCGGCCACGCTCGGGGTAGAAAACGCGAGACGCCTGCGACGGTGGGACTGGGATTTGAACCCAGGAACCCCTCGCGGGGACCGGTTCTCAAGACCGGCGCAATAGGCCACTCTGCCATCCCACCGTACTCCGGCTATCGGTGGCGGCGTCTAAGTCCTGTCGGTCACCGGGTGACGGCGAGACCGTCGCCGGTCGCCTCGACGGCCAGCCCGCTGTCGGCGACCCACTCGGCGAGCGCCCGGGGGACGATGCCGTCGGCCCGCCGGCGGGTCCGGACGCCCGTCACGACGGCCGCGAGGTCGGCCGCCGTCTCCAATAGGGGCTTCCGTTCGAGGAACTCGACGTCGAGGCCGGCGTTCAGGCAGCGATCCGTCAGCGTCGCGACCGCCGGCGGCGCGAGGCAGTCGGCGAAGTCGATCGGCTCGCCGAAGGCCGCGAAGTGGACCCGGCCGCCCGGCGCCGGCCCGACGACGGCGTCGGTGCTGCGGAGCTTCATCGCCGCCCCGTCGATCTCCGTGCGGGCGAAAAACGCCGCCTCCGGCCGGGCGACGGCGACGGAGGCGACCGCCTCGGTCTCCAGCAGGTGCGTCGCGGTGTTGCCGATCCGGCCGGCGAGGCTCTCGCCGACCTGCGGCTCGAAGCGGGCGTCGTCGACGACGTCGGCGAGGAGCTCCCGGAGCTCGGCCTCGGCGTCGTCGCCGGCGACGTCGAGCGCGTCGTCCGGCCGGTAGTTGACCAGGGGGTCGCCGCCGCTCCTGACGACGGCCCGGACGGTGTCTCGCGTCAGGGCGGCGTACAGCTCCGCGGCCTCGGCCGGCGACAGCGGCGTCGTCTCGACGAGTTCTCCGAAGGCGAGCCCCGGCCGCGGCGGGTCGCAGAGCACGGCGACGGTGGTCATACTGCCCGGAGGCGCGGAGAGGTCTTGAGCTTTTTACCCCGTCGGCCCCGAGGCCGGGTGTGAACTGGACGAGACCCCTGTCGGTCGGCGTGACGGCCCTGGTCGTCGTCCTCGCGGTCGGCGGCGCCGTCGAACTGGCCCGGACGACTCTCGCCGGCGAGTACGTCGCCGCCGCGGCGGCCGTCGTGGGCTTTCTCGTCGCGGCGCTGGCCGTCGCCGTCGCCGCCGGCGCCAGGAGCCGCGAGTGGCTCAGCAATCCCGACTCCTACTGGTAGTCGGACGCCGCGGCGAGTCGTGATGGGCGAAAAGAGCGGCCGTCGATTACAGTTCGTCGGCGATTTCGTCGGCGTCGATGTCGGCGTCCTCCAGAGCCTCCTCGATGTCGACGTCACCGCCGCCGGCGCCGCCGCCCATGCCGCCCATCATGCCGGGCATGCCCATGCCGGAGCCGTCGAGTACCTCCTGGATGAGGATGCGGTCGACGCTCGTCATGTCGACGATCTGTCCGGCGATCTGCTGTTTCTGCATCATCCACTGCTGGTTCATCGCCAGCTGGGGGTCGGACTCGACGTAGAGGGTCCGCTTCTCGACGGTCTCGGTGACCGTCTCGGGTTCGGCCTCCTCGTCATCGTCGTCGGGCTCCTCGACGCGGGTTTCCTCGACCTCGTCGGTGTCGATCCACATCTCCAGGTCGAGTTCGAGGAACATGTTCAGCAGCCCCTCGGCCTGTTCGAGGTCGTCGTCGACGACTTCGAGGACCTCGTAGTCGTACTCGATGTCCTCGCCGGCCAGCGGGTGATTGAAGTCCACGCGGGCGCGGCCGCCGATGATGGTCTCGAGGACACCCTGTTGGCCGTCGACGCGGACCCGGGCGCCGGGGTAGCGGTCGTCCTCGTCGATCTTGTCGGCGGAGACGGTCTCGACCTGCTCTTCGTCGTACTCGCCGAAGGCCTCCGCGGCGCCGACGACGACGCTGCCCCCGTCGCCGACCTCGCCGCCGCGGACGTCGTCCTCGACGGCGGGAAACAGGTGGCCCTCGCCGAGGGACGAAGTCGCCGTCCTGGAGGCCGTCTTCGGTCTCCGTCTCGGGTTCGGTTTCGGTCTCGACGTCGGCCTCCGTCTCGCCGGCGTCCTGCTCCTCGGCCCCGGCGTCGACGTCTTCGGCCGGCTCGGTCTCCTCGACCTCGTCGGATTCGTCGCTCATGCTCGAACGGACAGTCGTCGCGCCCTTAACCGTCACGTTTCCGGGTCGCCGGCCGCCTCGGCGGCCGAACGGCGCGGACGCAGACGCGGACGTGGCCGCCCGTCGTTCCGGCCGCCGTCCGGACGCCTTTTCACCGACGGGGCCGACTCCCGCCGCATGTACGAGGTCGAACTGAAGATCCGGGCCGACCACGACCCGGTCCGCGAGCGGCTGGCGGCGAAAGGCGCCGACCCGCGAGGGATCGTCGAGCAGGAGGACGTCTACTACCAGCATCCGACCCGTGACTTCGGCGAAACCGACGAGGCGCTGCGGCTCCGCCGGGAGACCGACGACGACGGAACGACGACGGTGGTGACGTACAAGGGTCCGCTCGTCGAGGCGGCCTCCAAGACCCGCCGGGAGTACGAGACCGGCGTCGCCGACGGCGAGACGATGGCGCGGGCGCTGGAGGCGCTCGGCTTCGAGCGGTTCGAGATCGTCCGGAAGCGCCGCGAGCGGTTCGCCCACGGCGACTACACGGTCGCGCTGGACGCCGTCGAGGGCGTCGGCGACTACGTCGAGGTCGAGACCGAAGCCGACGCCGTCGAGCCGGCCCGCGAGGGTGCCGTCGAACTACTCGTCGAATTGGGGCTGGACCCTGACGACCAGGTCCGGACCTCGTATCTCAGTCTGCTACTCGAGGACGACGGCGATACACGGGAGTAATCAAACCGGCCGTCCTGGTTTCCGTAAGTTATAGAACCGACCGAAGGGTACTGGCGGGCAATGAGCGACCGAAACATCCGGGTCGAGCCGGCGGCGGGCCGGGCCGTCGAGGACCAGGAGGTAGAGATCGTCGAGCGGAAGGGGCTGGGACATCCGGACTCCATCTGCGACGGCGTCGCCGAACACGTCTCGAAGGCGCTGGCCCGCGAGTACCTCGACCGGGTGGGGACGGTCCTGCACTACAACACCGACGAAACCCAGCTGGTCGCCGGGCGGGCGGCGCCGGCGTTCGGCGGCGGCGAGGTCGTCGAGCCGATCTACCTGCTCATCACCGGCCGGGCGACGAAGGAGTACCGCGGGACGACGATTCCGGCCGAGACGATCGCGCTGCGGGCCGCCCGCGACTACTTCGCGGAGCGGTTCCCGCTCGTGGAGTTCGGCACCGACGTGGTCGTCGACGTGAGGCTCGGCGAGGGATCGGGCGACCTCCAGGACGTCTTCGGCGACGACGGGGTCCCGATGGCCAACGACACCTCCTTCGGCGTCGGTCACGCGCCGCCCACCGAAACCGAGCGGGTCGTCCTCGAGACCGAACGGCGGCTGAACGGCCGCTACGCCGACGACCACCCCGCCGTCGGCCGGGACATCAAGGTGATGGGCAAACGCGAGGGCGACCGTATCGACGTCACCGTCGCCGCCGCCGTCGTCGACCGCCACGTCGCTGACATCGACGCCTACGACGACGTCGTCGCCGGAATTCGGGAGTTCGTCGCCGACCTGGCGGCGGACCTGACCGACCGCGAGGTCCACGTCCACGTCAACACCGCCGACGACTACGACGCCGGCTCGATCTACCTGACGACGACCGGCACCAGCGCCGAACAGGGCGACGACGGCTCCGTCGGCCGCGGCAACCGGGCCAACGGCCTCATCACGCCCAACCGCTCGATGTCGATGGAGGCCACCTCCGGCAAGAACCCGGTCAACCACATCGGCA
>PXSC01000067.1 GCA_003023535.1 Halobacteriales archaeon QS_9_70_65
GCTGTGGGTGTACATCTCGATGGCACGGTCGCCCACCGTCCCGTCGGCCTCGAACAGTCCGCGGAGGAACCGTGCGATGCACGTCCGGCCGGATTCGAAGACGGCCTCGGGAACGGTCGCGGTCTTCGAGGTCTCCTTCAACAGATCGTTCCGGTCGAGGAACTCGTAGAGCGAGCGACGGAACGCCTGTCCGACGACGCACTCTGTGTCAGTACGCTCTCTCGTCGTCGGCTCGAACCCGAACAGTTCGTCGGTCAGCTCCCGCCAGTAGTCGACGAGGTCGTCGTCCTGCCCGTCGAAGGCGACCCTGACCCCGCTCTCTCGCGCGGTACCGTCGCCGAGATACAGTCCCAACCACTCCGCGAGGCCCGGAGTCATCGTGTCGGGAATCTCGAAGGTCGACCTCGGTCGGCCGTGACTGCCGCCAGTAGCGGCAACTGTGCCACCGTCCGTCGCCCTGTTGGGGCGCAGTTCGACCGACGGTCCGTCGTCGTCGAGGAAGTTCTTCTGGAGGGCGAGAACGTCGTCGGGGCGAAGGTTCTTCACCTGTCGCCATTCGTACTCCCCATCGTCCGCGATAACCCGGAAGTAGTGTTCGGGAGTCGCTCGGACCGTGTATCCGGAAGCCGTCTCGATCTCTTGGACGAGTTTCTCGCCGTTCTCGAACTTCGACTCGACGCGTGCCTGTCCGTCCCGGTCGTCGTAGACACGCTCGCCGCGTTCGATCTCGGTCAGTCGCTTGAGACCGCCTTCCGCTGCGACCATCGAGTTCGGAGGAACACAGTTCGGCATGAACGAGAGCCGCTCCATCAGCTCGCGGAACTCGCCGGCTTTCTCCTCGACGTGGGCGCGGATCTCCTCGGGCAGCTCGGGGACGAGCGTCTCGTAGGCGAACTTGTTGACGTTGTGGACCGACAGCGTCGTCTCGGCGTCGTCGTCGTCGGCGGTGACGCCGGCGCCGAACACCTCGGCGGCGAGTTCGTCGCGGCGGGGGTGGTCGGGCTTGAGCTGGTCGGGCGTCACCGTGATTTCGCGGCCGCGGCGGTCGGCCTCGAAGACCGCTTCCGCCAGCGCGATGTTGTCGGCGACCCGCTCGAACAGCTCCTCCTGCTCTTCGACGTGGTCGCCGTCGGCGTCCTTCCGGAGGTACCGCGCGGGCAGGATGTTGTGATAGGCGTTGCCGGTGAGCCGGTCGGCCATCGTCTCGCCTTCGGTCCGCTTCACCGGGAGCGTGATCTCGTCCGCGGAGGGGTCGGCGTCCGACATCACTCCGCCCTCCGGAGGCGAGCGCGCGGTTCGGCGGCGATGCGTGTGGTTCGCGGCGCCGGCGGTGTCCGTGCCGGCGGATGAATGTGCGCGTGCTCTCTCGCGCGTACGGGACGACCGATTCGCCCGCAGTAATATAAGGATGAGTGGACCGGAGTGAAACTGAAATTGGTGACGGCGGAATCGCGGTACGGAGACGGTATTTTCACTGGAAATGTTCGGGGGTTCGGACGGGGGCGCTCGGGGGACTCGGCGGCGCGACGGCGACCGTCGCCGCCCGCTCGAGCGGCACCGTCGAGACGGCCGGGCCGCCGACGTTCCGAGGTCGGCACCGCCGGCACTACCGGCAGACGTGTACGTTTCGTGATATCTTGGCCGGCGGTCGTCAGCCGCGGGCGCGCCCGAGGAAGTTGGCGACGAGGTCGTGGCCGACGCCGGTCAGCACCGACTCGGGGTGGAACTGGACGCACTCGATGGGGTGCTCGCGGTGGCGGATCCCCATCACGACCTCCTCGTCGTCGTGGATCGTCGTCGCCGTCACCGCGAAGCAGTCCGGAACCTCGCAAGCGACGAGCGAGTGGTAGCGGCCGCCCTGGAACCCTTGCTCGAGTCCGGCAAAGACCCCGCGGCCGTCGTGGTCGACGGGGAAGGCCTTGCCGTGGACCGGCTCCGGCGCCCGGTCGACGCGGCCGCCGTACTCGTGGACGGCCGCCTCGAGGCCGAGACACACCCCCAGCGTCGGCACCCCGGGGCTCACCTCCCGGAGGACGTCGGCCGTCACGCCGACGTCGCGGTCGTTTTCCGGGTGGCCCGGCCCCGGCGAGATGACCACCGCGTCCGGGTCGACCGCCTCCACGTCCGCCAGTGACGCCGAGTTCCGTCGCACCGCCGTCTCGACGCCGTCGTGCTGGCTGACGTACTCGACGAGGTTGTAGGTGAAGGAGTCGTAGTTGTCGACGAACAACACGCGGGTCATCGGGTCGCCTCCTCCGGATCGGTCTCGATGCGGTCCAGCGCCGCCAGCACACCGTCCATCTTCTTGTCGGTTTCGGCGTACTCGGCGGGGGGGTCGGAGTCGGCGACGACCCCGGCACCGGCCCGGACGGTCACCCGGTCGGTGCCGTCGACGCCGCGGCCCCGCTCGACGGTCGCCGTCCGGATGACGATGGCGAAGTCGGCGTCGCCGCTCCAGGAGTAGTAACCGACGCCGCCGCCGTAGACGCCCCGCGGCTCGGTTTCGAGGTCGTCGATGATCTCCATGGCGCGGATCTTCGGCGCGCCGGCGAGCGTCCCGGCCGGAAACGACGCCCGCGTCGCGTCGAAGGCGTCGCGGTCCTCGCGCAGCCGGCCGGTCACCGTCGATTCGATGTGTTGGACGTGACTGTATTTCAGGACGTTCATGAACTCCTCGACGCGGACGCTGCCGGCCTCGCTCACCCGCCGGACGTCGTTGCGCGCCAGGTCCACGAGCATCGTGTGTTCGGCGCGTTCCTTGTCGTCGGCGAGCATCTCGCCGGCCAGCCGGCGGTCCTCGACGGGGCTGGTGCCGCGGTCGCAGGTGCCGGCGATGGGGTTGCTCGCAGCACGTACATGTACGGCGAGGGGTTGACGTCCCGCAACGCCTCGTACAGCGCCAGCGGGTCGACGTCGCCGTCCAGCTCCCGGGTCCGGGAGACCACCCCCTGATAGATGTCGCCGTCGAGGACGTGCTCCTTTGCGCGGGCGACGGCCGCCTCGTAGTCGTCCCGCGGGCCGGCCCGCTCGGCGACCGGGCGGAAGCCGTCGGTCGCCGGCGGGCCGGCGTCGACCAGCAGACCCTCGACGCGGTCCCGCTCGGCCAGCAGGCGGTCGTAGACGGCGTCGGGGTCGTCGCCCTCGCGGACGACCGGCGTGAACACCAGCGACACCGTTTCGACCGCGTCGTCGAAGGCCAGCGTCTTCGTCGCGAGGACGAACTGCGCGTCGGGGAACCGCGAGTCCGGCCGCTCGCGGCCGACCTCCTCGAGCCAGAGGTTGCAGTAGCCCCTCGTAGCGGTCGTCGAGCAGCTCGACCGACGCCCCGCCGTCGACGGTGACGACCGCGGCGGGGTCGTAGCCGACGAAGGAGTAACGGGCGTGGCGGTCGGCACCGCGGCCGGCGCCGGCACCGGCGGTGAAGGCGCCGTCGGGGTCGCTGGAAGCGACCTTCTCGGCGCTTTCCAGCAGGAAGGCGTACTCGTCGTCGTCGTCGGCGTCGGTCGTCCGGCCGGTCAGCGCCGCGTACGCCGCGAGCGGCCCGAGGTCGACGCCCAGGTCGGCGACGGCACGGACGACGGCCGGCCCGTCGCTCGCCGCCGCCCGGAACGACTCCCGGGAGATCACGGCCGGACCCCCGCCTCGCGGACGAACGCCGAGACGGCGTCGGGGTCCTTCCGTCCGGGGGCGGCCTCGACGCCGCTGGCGACGTCGACGGCGAACGGCCGGACCGTCTCGACGGCGCCGGCGACGTTGGCCGGCGTCAGCCCGCCGGCCAGCACCACCGGCGACGACAGCGATGCCGCCAGCTCGCGGGTCCGGGCCCAGTCGTGGGTCTCGCCGGTGCCGCCGGCGCCCGACTCGTCGAGGGAGTCGACCACCAGGGCGTCGGCGGCGTCGTCGAAGTCGGCGGCCGTCCCCGGGGAGACCGCCCGCAGCACGTCGACGCCGGCCTCCGTCGACAGCCGCGCCGTCTCCGCCGGCGACAACTCGCCGTGTACCTGGACGGCGTCGGGGTCGACGCGGTCGAGGAGGTCGACGGCCGCCGCGGACGTTCCCGGCATCGTCACGAGAACGGTCGTCGCGAACGGCGGCGCGGCCCGAGCCAGTTCGGCGGCCCGCTCCGGCGTCACCGACCGCGGCGTGTCCGAGTCGACGCCGGCGATGAGCCCGACCGCGTCGGCGCCCGCCGCGACGGCCGTCCGGAGGTCCTCGGCGGTCGTGATGCCGCAGATCTTCGCCCGCGTCATGGGTCGAACCCGCGGAACTCATCGAGGCAGGCGGCCGCCGCGCCGGAGTCGACCGCCTCGCGGGCCGCGTCGACGCCGCCGGCCAGGCTGTCGGCGTCGCCGGCGACGTAGATGGCCGCCCCGGCGTTCGCGAGGACGATGTCCCGCTTCGCGCCCCCGAGGTCGCCCGCGAGGATGCCGCGCATATCGGCGGCGTTGTCGCTCGGCGACCCGCCGGCGACCGCCTCGAGGTCGTGGCTGTCGACGCCGAGGTCCGCCGGCGTGACGGTGTACTCGGAGACCGCGTCGCCGTCGACCTCGGCGACGGTCGACTCGCCGTGGACGGCGAACTCGTCGAGGCCGGCGCCGTGGACGACCAGCGCCCGCTCGACGGCCATCCGCGACAGCGCCTCGGCCAGCACCGGCACGAGGTCGGGGTCGTAGACGCCGACCACCTGGGCGTCGGCGCCCGCCGGATTCGTCAGCGGCCCGAGCACGTTGAATATCGTCCGCACGCCGAGCTCCTTGCGGGGGCCGATGACGGCCTCCATCGCCGGGTGGAAGACCGGCGCCAGCATGAACCCCATCCCGCGCTCCTCGATGCACGCCTCGACGGCCGGCGGCTCGGCGTCGATCGTGACGCCCAGCTCCTCGAGGACGTCGGCGCTACCCGACGACGACGACACCGAGTAGTTGCCGTGCTTGGCGACGGGGACGCCGGCGCCCGCCACGACGAACGAACTGGTCGTCGAGACGTTGATGGTGTCGTGGCCGTCGCCGCCCGTCCCGCAGGTGTCGACCAGCGGACGCCGGTCGGGGTCGATGGTGCGGGCCGCCTCGCGCATCCCCTGCGCGAAGCCGGCGATCTCGGCTTCCGTCTCGCCCTTCGCCCGGAGCGCCGACAGCAGCGCGCCGATCTGTGCCTCCGTCGCCGCCTCGAAGACGAGCGTCGACGCCGCCCGGGCCTCCTCGACCGAGAGGTCCTCGCCGTCGACCGCGCGCTCGATGTGCTCGCTCATACTGGTCATCGATGTTCAATCCTGTGTTACAGTGTACAAACGAGTACATCGGAATAAGACTGTCGCTACGCTCTCAATCGCGGCGAGCGGAGAAGCGAGCGGCGGGCGTTACTCGTCGCCGTCCCAGACGGGAGCGGGAACGGCGGGGTACTCGGTGGCGGTCGGGATGCCGGAGGTGCCGGGCTGGCACTCGCCGCCGGAGCAGTCCGCGGTGGCGCCGACGCTACCGAACGGCGCCGCGACGTCGGCCTCCCCGTTGGCCGTCGAGTCGTCACCCCGCACCATCGGGTCGGTCGAGTACTGCTTGCCGCTGCCGTCGTCGTACGTCACCGAGGGGTTCGTTCCGACATCACCGGAGTAGACGAGGCCGCCGGCGAAGCCGTACACCTCGGGCCCGTCGTCCTCGTCGTCCAGCGTCACCCGGTAGTAGACCCGTACCACGCGGCCGTCCTTGTACGGATCGTTTCTGAAGACGACCACGTCGTACCCGGGGTCGTCCGGCGGGTTGCTCGGGTCGACCGCGGGGTCGTTGGGGTCGACGACCTCGCACTGGTTCGGCGCCACGCCGATGATGAGGTTCGTGACGCTGCGGGGTGTGATGAACGGCGGAACCGGGTTCGGAGCGTCTTCGGGAAGGTCGTCCTGGGAGGGTAGCTCCTCGTACGGGACGTTCTCGTTGGCCCGCTCGGGGACGTTCGTGCAGGTCTCCTCGGGCGGATCGGTGCCGAACTCGACGGTGACCGTCTCGGAGTCGGAGTCCGTCCCGCTGGCGAGGGTGGCATTGTGGTCGCCGAGGTCGGTGGCCGACGTCTCCCAGGTGAAGTTGTACGTGCCGGTCTGACGGGGGGCGAAGCCCCTCCGATCGACTTCCCGGCCGTCGATGAGCAACGACACCTCGCCGCCGGTGTCGGCGTCGATTTCGGCGGTGACGACGAGCGTCTCGCCCGTCCGGACCGGACTGTTCGTGTCGGTGATTCGAACCTGGACGTCGCCGTCGCCACCGGCACCGGAGGAGCCATCGGTGACGCCGTTGACGGTGTCGTCGGCGTCGTCGGTGTCGTCGATACCGACTCCGTCGTCGGAACCGGCGGCCGCCGCCGGAGCCGCGGTGAACGCGACCGTCATCATCACCGCGACGAGGCAGGCCACCGTCGTTTTGAGTGCTGTCCGCTCGCTCATACTTGTGTTCAATTCACGTGTACTCTTGATTACCTTTTTGCCCGACATCTACGGGCTTTTAAATTAAAACGCCGACGCTCCGCCTTTACCGTGTGAGACCGTTACGGTTCCACTCGAACACGGGTGATCATCCGGCAGTCGTTTCGAAAGCTTCAATTGTATCACCGGGCAAGCGGGTGACGCGACGCGGTACCGACGCGGGTTCGTGGTCTAGGTCGGTTATGACACCTCCTTGACATGGAGGAGGTCGGCAGTTCAAATCTGCCCGAACCCATGCTGATACTTCCCGCTTCCGTGCAGCGCCGGTCGCCGCGTGAATCGGCCGCGACCGATCAGTCGGTGACGGCCGCCGCGAGCGGCTCCTCGACGCCGAGGAGCTCCGCACTGTGCTCCCACAGGGTTCGCCCGGCCTCGACGTCGGTCGCGTCGGGGTCGGGCGTCCGTCGACGGCACCGCGAGAAGTAACCGCCGGTGACGTCGGCGACCTCGTCGGCGGCGGCGAGGTAGACGACGGTGGCGGCGCCGTCCGCGACGGAGTCGGCGACCGGGAGTTCGCCGACCAGCTCGCCGAGCTGCGGTACCGGCGCCGGCAGCGTCCGCGAGAACTCGCTGCCGGGGACGATACCGGGGTGCAGCGAGTTGGACGTGACCTCCCGATCGGCCGCCTCGAGCCGGCGAGCCAGCTCCGTCGCGAAGCGGACGTTCGCCAGCTTCGACCGGCAGTAGGCGGCCCACGAGGACAGTCCCGTCAGCGCCGCGAGGCCGTCGAGCTCCGGCGTCGCGAAGCGATGGGCAACCGACGCCGTCGTCACGACGCGGGCATCCGACGCGAGCGTCGGCAGCAACTCCGCCGTCAGCTGGTACGGCGAGAGATGGTTGACGTGGAACGTCCGCCCGACGCCGAGGTCGGTCTCGGAGTTGTCGTCGAACAGCCCGCCGGCGTTGTTGCAGAGGACGTCCAGTTCGTCGACGGACTCGCGGACGGCGTCGGCCAGCGCGGACACCGCCGCCGGCCGCTCGAAGTCCGCGGCGACGAACCGCCCCCCGCTCCCGCCGGCCTCGATCTCATCGACGACCGCCTCGCCGGCGGCCTCGTCGCGGCCGTGGACGACGACGTCGGCGCCGAGCCGTCCCAGCGACAGCGCCGCCGCGCGCCCGAGCCCGCTCGTCGAGCCGGTGACGAGGGCGGTCCAGCCGGACAAATCGACGTCCTCGACGCCGGCTTTGGCCTCCGGCGGCCGTTCGGTTCCGAACATGCGGTCGCTTCGGCCGGTCGGTTGATGTAGGCTGCGTTACGTCTCCGACCGGGGGCCGGCGCCCGTCACCCCTCCTCGAGCGCCTCGGCGGTGCCGACGACCATCGAGGGGACGACGAACATGAACAGGTGCTCCTCGAGGGGGATGCCGGCGATCTCGATGCCGGTTCGCAGCGGGATGTCGAAGACGCCCACCTCGAGGGTGTAGCGGTCCCACGCGTACGCGAATGGGTACAGCACGAGCGAGACGCGCAGCGCCTTCCGAGTGGAGTTCGTCCGCCGCAGCAGCACCAGGGCGACGGCCCCCCACAGTAGCTCCGTTACCAGGTAGGTGTACCGGCCGAAGACCGAGATGTCGGGTCGCACGGTCCGATTACGCGGAGCCACGGATTAGTATCTGGGGAGTACTTTCAATAGTACAGACGGCGAACTCAAGACGAGAGGAAAGATGAACATCGCAGATATCGCCACCCGCGAGTACGTCCAGGTGGACGTCGACGAGCGGCTCGGGAAGGTACGCTCCATCTTCGAGCGGGAGAATCCGAAGGGAATCGTCGTGGCCGACGACGGCGACTACGAGGGAATCGTCACGGAGCGACAGCTGCTGCAGTCCCACGTCGAGGACGACGCCAAGGTCCAGGTGTTGGTCCGCAGCGACGTGCCGACCGTCGAGCGGACCGACGGCGTCCGCGACGTCGCGCGGATGCTCATCGAGGGCGGCGTCAAGCTGGCGCCGGTGTTCGAAGACGAGGAGCTGTGGGGCATCGTCACCGAGGACGCGATTCTCGAGGCCGTTCTCGAGAACCTGGACGTCCTCACGGTCGAGCAGATCTGCACCGAGGAGATCGTCGCGCTCACCGAGGACGACAGCCTCGGAACGGCGATCAACCACCTCCGCGAACACGGCATCTCGCGGCTCCCCGTCGTCGGCGACGACGGCCGGCTATCGGGGATCGTGACCACCCACGACATCGCC
>PXSC01000068.1:0-2210 GCA_003023535.1 Halobacteriales archaeon QS_9_70_65
CTCCGCGACCGGTTCGAGCCGGTCGAGATGGACCACCTCGTCGTGGACAACTCCGGCACCGAGGCGGCGACGGAGCGGCGCGTCGCCGAGGTCTTCTGAGCCGGCCCCGGCGCCGACGTCCCCGACGGCCGCCGCCTCCGGTCGGTCGGCGGAACCGTCAGGCCCTGCCGGGACGACGGACGATCGTGTACCGGTGCGTGGCCGCCGTCTGTCTGCTCGCCGTCGCCGGATGCGGCGCCCCGGTCGGCGCGCCGACCGACGACCCCGCGGCGGCGGCGACCGTCACCCCGGCGCCGGTGCCGTCGACATCGCCGTCGCCGTCGGCGTCCGTCGACCGGCCCGTCGGCGTCGGCGGCCCCGGCATCGACGACGGCGTCGTCGACGGGGCGGCATCGGGTGCGGCACACGCGAGCGCGCTTTCCGGGACTTACACTCGGGTCGTGACGCTCCGCGTCGAGACCGACGACCGGGCGCTGCTGACCTACCGCGAGAGCCGGGCGGTGACCGACGACGCGACGACCCGGCGGCGGAGCTACCGGGGGCCGGCGACGGCCCGGTTCGTGTCGGGAAACGCGACGGCCACGACGGCGCGGACGGTCCGGTCGACGGACGGCAGCGGCACGGAGCGGCGGACGTTCGTCGGCGGCGACCCCGCGCCCGGGACGCGGGTCACCGCCCCGGTGGCGGCGGACGACCGGACGATCGTCGCCTCCCTTCTCGACGACGCGGTCGTCGCCTCCCGGACGGAGTCGCCGGACTACCGGCTGTCCGTCGGCGCCGTCCCCGGGGAGGCGGTGCCGGACCCACTGGCGGCGCCCGAGGGCGTGACCGTCGAGGCGGCGGTCCGACGGACCGGACGGGTCGACCGCGTCGTCGTCCGGTACGACGCGCGGCTGGACGGCCGGTCGCGCGTACCCGCCACGGAAACCGCGGCGTCGCCCGGCCGTCACCCGTCGGTCCGTCCACGTCGTCCGGAGGGATGACGATCCACGGCGTTGACATCCATGCACGGACGAGGTCGACGATGGACCGTCCGTCGGGACGGTGAACGACCCCACCCTACCGCGCTCGGGGCTACTCGCCCCTCGCTTGTCGAGGGTCGGGTCGTCCGAGAGACCGAAGATCTCTCGTGATCACGAAAGGCGCTACGCGTCTTTCGAACGACTTCCTGGTTCTGTGTCGGAGCTTGTATCCGACGTGGACACAGCGTCCACGAGACGCAAGCGTCTCGTGCGGCCCATCAGAACGCTTCGCGTTCTGAGAACGGCCCCGGACTCCGCAGGCGACTTCCCTTTACAGGCGGTTCGGAGTGTCTCACTCCTACCGATTCGACACTCGGCCACAACCGCCGGCGCACACTTCTCGTCGTCGTTCGAGAGAGCTCCGCTCTCTCGTGATGGTGCCAGAATCCGACGGATTCTGGCCGCGAGCGGGAAATCGAAGATTTCCCGCACTGACGAAACGGCTTCGCCGTTTCGAACCACGTTCGAACGCCGTCGGAGACGTGGCGAGCATCGTACTACCTCCCTCGACCGCAGGGGTAGCAAACGTAGCGGAGAACGTGTTTGTGAACCGTGCGGGCGCTGTATCCCCTCCCTACTCCGCTCCCTCCGGTCGCTCCAGGAAGGGGAATTAGCGCCCTCACCGCAGAAGCTAAACGACGCCGGTGCAACGGGGCCGCTCCGCGGGGAGGACGTCCCGGCGGTCGTCTCGCTGACGCACGAACTGCCGGCGGTCCCCGACGTGGCCGGCGTCGAGGTCGTGTGCGTCCCGACGACGGACGGACCGCGGACCGAGGCGGCGTCGTTCCGGACGGCCGTCGACGCGACACAGCGCCGACGCGCTGGGTCCTGGGTACCTCCGGTAGGCAACGGATTCCCGATGGAGCGTCTGCTCGCTCTCACCGCCGCCTATCACCGAGTTATATTATATGGTGGTATCCACGCCGTGGCACGGACGAGATCACGCTCGGACTCGAGTGGTTCCTCAACCCGGATCACGTCCCGTTCGTCGTCGCGGATGAGCGCGGCTACTACGAGGCGGAAGGTCTCGACGTCGAGCTGTGGGAGCCGCCGGAGCACCACAACACTCTCGAGATGCTGGCCGCCGGTGACCTCGACTACGCCATCACCGAGCCGATCCACCCGGTGCCGGAGCGCTCGGCGGGCGTCCCGGTGACGGGAATCGCCCGGTTCCTGCACACCCGGGGC
>PXSC01000068.1:2241-8528 GCA_003023535.1 Halobacteriales archaeon QS_9_70_65
GGCGGCGACCTGACGGCCGACGAGATCGAGCCCGTCGACCGGGGGTTCTACCACACCGACGCGCTCGTCGAGGGCGACGCCGACGTCGCCTTTCTCGCGTTCTACAACTTCAAGATCGTCGAGAGCCGCCACCGGGGGTTCGGCGCCGACCTCTGGGAGCTGGCCGACCACGGCGTCCCCGACTTCAACCAGCTCGTTCTCGCCGCGGCCGACGGAACTGTCGAGGACCGACCGGACGAGGTACGGCGGTTCGTCGACGCCACGCGGCGTGGCGTCGTCGACGCCGTCGAGGACGGTGAGGCCGCCGTCGAGCTGTTCTTCGAGCGACACCCCGAACTCCGGGACGACGACCCGGAGCTGATGGACGAGATCGCGGCGGCGACGCGGGAGTTCTTCACGCCCGACCTCTCGCAGGACCTCGAGATGTACCGCGATCTCGTCGCGTTCTGCGAGGAGCTGGAGCTCTCCGACGGTCCCGTCGACGTCGACGAGATGGCCGACGAGCGCTTCGTCGGGTAGCGACACCCCCGGACGCAGGGCCGCAGGTTAAGTCCGTCCCGGACCGAGCGGGGTCGTGGTTCGAGGGCAGATACCGACGACGGGCGCCGCCGGAGGGGGAGCGTGAGCCGGCTGGGCCGGTCGCTGGTGCTCCGGTTCGACGGGAGCGTCCGCTACGGCGCGGACAACGCCGACCCGCGGGCGGCGGCCGTCGGCTACGTCGTTGAGGAGGCCGCGCCGGTGCTCGAGGGCTGCCGGGAGCTGTCGGCGTTCGTCTCGAGCACGCACGTCGAGTTCCGGGCGCTCGTCGCCGGCGCCCGGGCGGTGGCGGAACTGGCCGAGCGCGACCGGATCAGCGACGTCCACGTCCGCGGGGATTCGGCGGCCGTCATCGAGACGGTCGACCCCTCGCGGCCGACCGGCGTCGGCGGCGACGTCTGCCGCCGCCGCGCCGAGCGCGTCCGGGAACTGCTCCGTACGACCGTCCCGGCAGGGGCTGAGCGTCGCCCCCTTCCGGCCCGCGGCGGCTCGGTCGCTCGACCGCAGGGTAGTAAATGTGGCGGAGAGCCTGTTTGCGAACCGTGCGGCGCTGCATCCCCTCCCTACTCGCTCCCTCCGGTCGCTCCTTGAGGAAGGGAGATTAGCGCCTCAACACAGCTAAAACGTGCCCGCTGCGGGGTCGTCCGGGCTGGGCGACGGCGCCGAGCCCGCCGGGCCGTCGTCGGTCGTCCGGCGCGCTCCCGGGCGGCACGACTACTCCGGCGGGTGAACGACGGCACCGAGGTCGTGGAGCGTCCGCTTGGTCGCGTACACCCGCTCGCCCCGGTGGTCGACGACGCGGGTGTCCCGCAGCGTCGCCGTGCTCACGTCCGCCGCCCGCAGGGTTGCCCCGGAGAGGTCGGCGCCGGAAAGGTCGACCTCCCGCAGCGTGGCGTCGGTCAGGTCGGCGTCGCCGAGGTCGGTCCCGGCGAGGTCCGCTCCCGTCAGGTCGGCGCCGACGAGGGAGACGCCACGGAGGTCGGCGCCGACGAGGCAGGCGTTCCCGAGGTCGGCCCCGGCGACGTAGGCGTCCCGGAGATCGGCGTCGACGAGGTCGGTGCCCCCGAGGGCGGCCGCCCTGAGGTTCGCCTCGACGAGGTCGGCGTTCTCGAGACGTGCGTTCCGGAGGTCGCTCTCGTAGGCGACGGCGTCGGTGAGGTCGGCGCCGGCGAGGGTCGCCTCCGGCAGGGCGGCGTCCGGCGCGTGCGCTCCCGCGAGGTCGGCGTGGGCGAGACGCGAGCCCGTGAGATCGGCGCCCGTCAGGGTCGCGTCCCGGAGGACCGCATCCCGGAGGTCGGCGCTGTGGGCGCTCGCCTTCAGGAGGTCGGCCTCGGCGAGGTCCGCCCCCCGGAGGTCGGCCCGCGTCAGGGTGGCGAACTGCAGTACCGTCTCCGTCAGCGTGGCGTCGGTGAGGGTGGCGTCGGCGAGGTCCGCGTCCGTCAACTCGAGCCCGCCCAGGTGGGCCTCGGCCCGGATCAGACTCTCGTCGGTCGGGTGTTCGTCCGCCAGATCGACCATACGGTCGGTCGGCGGGCCAGCCGAATCAAGCTTCGGACATCGCGGTCCGTCGCGGCGGTGAGCCGAGCCGGAGCGGCGGCGAGATTCCGGTCGGTGGCCGGGAGACGACCGCCGGTTATCCCTCGAACGCCGCCAGCACGTCGTCGAGGATCATCGTGCCGGTCGCCCGGTCCAGCGGGTCGTTGTCGTTGCCGCAGTGCTCGCTCATGACGCACATCGGACAGCCGCGGCGGCGCCGACAGTCACAGGAGTCGATATGCTCGCGGGTCCGGCGGGCCAGCGACTCGAAGTGCTCGTAGATGGCCTTCGAGAAGCCGATGCCGCCGTCGATGCCGTCGTGGACGAACCACGTCGGGCCGGGAACCGTCTCGTGGCCGTGGGACGGCGTCGACAGCCCGCCGACGTCGGCGTTGTCGATCATCAGCTCCAGCGGCGCCAGCCCGATGATCCCGTGTTCGGCCGCGTGCAGCCCGCCGCCGTAGGTGTACATCGCCTTTGCGTCCGGTACCGCGCCGTCGCGTTCGGCGCGGGCGGTCGGCTCCAGGAGCGGCGCCTCCAGGGCCTCGATCGTCCGCTCGGCGTGGCCCTCGGGCAGCGCCACCCACAGCAGCTCGGTCTCGAGGTCGAGCGGCGGCGCCTCGGTCGGGACCGGCCCCTCGACGACCCCGCCGCCGAAGACGTTCCGGACGAGGTACTCGTCGTACCGGATCCGGACGGTCCCCTCCCCGAAGTAGAGGTCGTAGTCGCCGGCCAGCGGCGTGTGCTCGCGGACCGACAGGTCCTGGACCCGCTTCGTCGACATCGTCTGGGTGTACTCGTCGGTCGCGGCCGTCTCGACGGTGATGACGGGGCGGCGGCCCTCGTCGATCTCGACGACCCGGTACTGCTGGCCGGCGTGGAGGAACAGCGCCCCGACGTGGTAGTCCCGGTAGGCCCGCTCCCGGGCGACGGGGTCGTGGTCGATGTCGCCGTCCCGGCAGACGACGCGGAACTCGGTCGTCCCCGTGCCGTAGATGGACAGCCGGCTCTGGGGTCGCCGGTCGCCGTCGTAGGTCACGCCGCCGGCGTCGAGGTCGCCGGCCGGCTCGAGGACGCCGGCGTCCTGCCACATCGAGACCACCTCCCGGAACCGGGTCTCGTCGCCGAGATACGCCGCGTCGTCGGCCGACAGCGGCCGCTCGGCGGCCGCCGCCAGCACGTGGTCGGCGTAGACGCGGTCGTTGTCGACGGAGACAACGGCGTCCTCGACGGTGTCGTCGTCGAAGAGGTAGCCGGGGTTGCGGAAGATGTAGCCGTCCATCGCGTCGGTGCCGCCGACCAGCACGGAAACGGCGTCGCTGACGCCGCGGCCCGCCCGGCCGACCTGCTGCCAGAAGGACTGCTTGGTCCCCGGGTAGCCGGCGGTGACCGTCGCGTCCACCGAGCCGATGTCGATACCGAGCTCGAGGGCGTTCGTCGTCGGCACGGCGTCGAGGTCGGCGCTCTTGAGCTTGTTCTCGACCGCGCGTCGCCGCTTCTTGCCGAGGCCGGCGTGGTACGGTTCGGTCTCGACGTAGGGGTCCAGCGGGTGGTCGGCGGCCGCCCGGACGATCTGTTTGGCGGCGATCTCCGTTCCCTGGCGGGCCGAGCAGAACTGCAGCGTCTGGGTGTCGTGGGCCGCCAGGTGGGCGGTCACCGTCGCCGCCTCGGTGCCGGTCGAGGCGCGGGCGGCCTCGAAGTCCGCGAGCGGGTCGTCGGCCGCCTCCTCGAGGTCGTCGTCCTCCAGCGGCGGCTCCCAGAGGACGATGTCGCGGGCGCCGCGCGGCGAGCCGTCCCGGTCGACGACCGCGAACTCCGCGCCGGTGAGGTTGCTGGCGTGCGTCGCCGGGTTGCCGATGGTCGCCGTCGTCAGCACGAACTGCGGGTCGGCGTCGTAGTACGACAGCAGCCGGCGCAGCCGCCGGAGAATGAACGCCACGTGCGTCCCCGTGACGCCGCTGAACTCGTGGGCCTCGTCGACGACGACCAACTCGAGGTTCGAGTAAAAGCGGTGCCAGCCGCGGTCTCTGTCGTGTCGCGGGAGGTAGACGTTCAGCCCGGCCGGATTCGTCAGGACGACGTTCGCCTCCCGGCGGATGCGCCGCTTCCGGTCCTGGTCGGTGTCGCCGTCGTAAACGCCGATCGTCGCGTCGACGTCCCAGTCCCCGCGGAGCTTGTCGTTCAGCGTCCGCTCCTGGTCGCGAGCCAGCGCCTTCATCGGGAACAGACACAGCGCGGTACTCTCGGGGTTCGCCAGGTGGTTCCGCGCCATCTGCAGCGCGTAGATCCACGTCTTCCCCGACGACGTCGACGTCGTGACGACGACGTCGTCGCCGTCGGCCAGCCGCCGGAGCCCCGCCGCCTGATGGGAGAACAGCCCCTGCTCAAGGCGGTCGGCCAGCGCCGGTCGCAGCACCTCGTCGGCCGGCACCGTCGACGCCTCCCGCGCCGGGACGCCCTCGGCGTGGCTGACCTGGTCCCGGTAGTCGGGGTAGCTGTCCGCCAGCGCCTCCCGGCTCAGCACCTCGTCGGCGACGGTGCCGCCGCTATCGTCGCCACCGTCGGTCAGCAGCCGGCCACCGGCCGGCGGCTCGTCGGTCGTCGTCTCGGCACGGTCGCCCCCGGTCGGCGCCGGGTCGGAACTGTCGTGTGGTCGCATCGTCACGAGAAATCCGAGAGCGCGCCCTGCGTGCCGGCCTCGTCGCCCGTCGGGTCCGGCCGGTGGCCGTCGGACAGCCCGCGGGCGGCGTCGTCGAGCGCCTCGTAGATGACCGCGAGCGCCCGGACGTCGTCCTCGCAGTACGCCTCCAGCCGCCGCCAGTCCGGCCCGTCGACGGTTGCGGGGTCGGCCGCCGCCTCGAAGGCCCGGCGGTAGTCGTTGTAGACGGCCGCCACGGTCGCGCCGTCGAGGCCCGTCGTCGCCGGCGTCCAGCCGAGCCCCTCGGCGACGGCCTCCAGCGTGTCCGTCCGCCCCGGTAGCGCCGCGTTCCCGCCGTTCTGCCGGCGGGCCCACCACAGCGGGTCGAAGGTGTAGAGCCCCTCCCACAGGTCGGCGTACTCGGGGTGGTGCCGGCGGATCTGCGTCTCGAGAACGGGGAAGTCGAAACGGTAGCCGTTCCAGGCGACGAGCGGCCGGCCGCCGGCGTTGGCGTCCAGCCACGCGAGAAACGCCTCGAGGTGGTCGGTCGTCCCCGGTGCCCCCTCGGTGAACGGCATGTACCGACCCTCGGAGCCGCCGGTCAGCACGCCGACCAGCCAGACGACGGACGGCTCGAGCCCGTCGGTTTCGATGTCGACGAAGATCGGCTCCCGGTTCGGCAGCGAGTCGTCGCCCGTCGGCACGACCCGGTTCTCGGTTTGGGCGGTCGCCGCCGCCCGTATCCTCGACGCGACGGTCGAGCCGATGCCGTCGAGGGTCGCCAGCTCCCGGGGCGGGGCGTCGGCGACGGCCTCGACGGTCCGGTAGCCGGCCCGCCGGAGCGTCTCCGCGCGCGTCTCGCCGACGCCGTCGAGCCCGGTCAGCCCGAAGTCGTCCGGCGACAGCGCGGTCGTGTCGGCGGCGCCGTTCGGGTAGAGTTCGACGACGGCGGCGTCGGGCTGGTCGCCGGCGCCGACGCCGAGCGTCGCCTCGGTCCGCCCGACGCCGACCAGCGACAGCGTCCGCCCGTCGGCCGTCGCGGTCGTCCGGAAGCCCGCCCGGAGCCGCGTCGAACAGTGGACCGTCCCGTCGGGCAACTCCGGCGGCAGGGCCTCGGCGTACGCCGACAGGCCGTCGACCGCCGTCGTCCGGCGGTAGGGGTCGACGTTCAGCGTCAGCCGGTCGGTGAGACAGACGACCTGCTTCGCGTCGGCGGGGTCGGCCGGCCGGTCGACGGGACGGCCGGTCGTCGAAGGGACGCTCATCACGTGTCGCGAGCCGTCGCCGACGGTCGTCGCGTGCGGCGGCCGGCCGGTGCCGGGTATCAGCACGTCGACGTCGACGTCCCGGGTGAGACCGGCCCGGACGACCGGCGTCTGCGGGCCCACGCCGACGACCGCGTCGGGCGCCGTCGCCGACAGGAGGCGGCGCATCGACGGGCCCGGGGTGTCGCCGACCGCACGGCCGGTCAGCGAGAGCAGCCGCACCGGGTCGGCGTCGGGCGGCGGCAGGACGGAACGGGAACCTTCGGCCACATCCGTACCAGCCGAGTGCGGCGCATAAACACTTCGACGGC
>PXSC01000069.1 GCA_003023535.1 Halobacteriales archaeon QS_9_70_65
CGATGGCGCGGCCCGCCGCCCTGCGTGCTGGACGCCGCAGGGACGCACCCGAATCAGGGGCGTACTGGGAGTGGAACGGCCACGAGTGGACACCCACCGATTTCGGGGAATGCTCGGGGCCAGTTGACCAAACCAGCGTCGGCAAACCCGCAAGTTCACAGCCGGGGTAATCAGACTGGCTGGATTGCCCACGGAGGAATCCCACGACTGAAGTCGTGGGAGGACGTCAAAGTTAACAACGGCTCGGACTCGTTGTGGTGTATGACCGTCGAACTTCCGTTCGCCCCGGTGGACAGCGTCATCCGCCGGAACGCGGGGCAGCTGCGCGTCAGCGCCGAGGCCGCCGAGGAGCTCGCCCGTCGCATCCAGCGACGGGGGGCGTCGCTGGCGGTCGAAGCCGCCGAGACGGCCACGGCGGACGGGCGGAAGACGCTGATGGCGGCGGACTTCGGCGCCCCCGTCGTCGACAAGGACCTGCTCGAGCTGCCGGTCGCACCCGTCGACCGCATCGCCCGGCTCGACATCGACGACCGCTACCGCGTGTCGATGGACGCCCGTATCGCGCTGGCGGGCGAACTGGAGTCGTACGCCGACACCGTGGCGGCGGCGGCGGCCATCCTCGCTCGTCACGCCGACCGCCGGACGATCACGGCCGACGACGTCGAGATTTACTTCGAACTCGAGCCGTACTTCGAATGAGGTTCGGCTACCGCGAGATCTGTCTCGACCACGACACCGGCGCCCGGCACCCGGAGACGGCCGACCGGCTGCGGGC
Source organism: Halobacteriales archaeon QS_9_70_65 (assembly GCA_003023535.1). The sequence continues at coordinate 776 of PXSC01000069.1, forward strand.
CATCCGGCGGGGGCTGTCGAAGCGCCACGCCGTCGCCTACGAGTCGGGACGGCTCGCGGATACCGCGACGCTGGAGGCGGTCCACGATCCGGGATACGTCGCCGCCGTCGAGGAGTTCTGCGCCGACGGCGGCGGCACCTGGGACGCCGACACCATCGCCGTCGAGGCGACGTGGGACGCCGCCCGGGCGGCCGCCGGACTGGCCTGCTGGGCCGCCGAGGCCGCCCTCGACGGCGCCGACGGCCGCGACACGCCGTTCGCGATCGGCCGCCCGCCGGGACACCACGCCGAGGGCGACGAGGCGATGGGGTTTTGTTTCTTCAACAACGCCGCCGTCGCCGCCGGGCGGGCCTCGGAGCGGGACGACGTCGACCGGGTCGCCGTCTTCGACTGGGACGTCCACCACGGCAACGGCACCCAGGAGATCTGCGACGACCGGCCCGACTGCTTCTACGCCTCGGTCCACGAGCGGGGGCTGTATCCGGGGACGGGCGACGCTCTCGAAACCGGTGGCCCGGACGCCGGACGGACCGCGCTCAACGTTCCGCTGCCCGGCGGCAGCGGCGACGCGGCGTACGCGGCGGTCGTCGAGGAACTCGTCGGCCCCGCCCTGGAGCGGTTCGACCCCGATCTGCTGCTCGTCAGCGCCGGCTTCGACGCCCACCGCCACGACCCCATCTCGCGGATGCGCGTCTCGACGGAGGGGTACGGCCGCCTGACCGAACTCGTCCGCGGGGTCGCCGCCGACTGCGGCGCCGCCCTGGCGTTCGTGCTCGAGGGCGGCTACGGACTGGACGCGCTGGCCGACTCCGTGGGAATGGTCCACGAGGTGTTCGACGGCCGCGAACCCGTCGTCCGCGACGAGGTCGGCGACGACGCCGCGGGCGTCATCCGCGACGTCGCCGACGTCCACGACCTGTAGCGGTCACGGTCGCGGCGAGAGGTACCGCGCCAGCTCGGATCCGAACTCGTCGGCCAACTCGGCGACCGCCTCGCCGGCGAGCAGGTCGTAGCCGTCTTCCAGCGCCGACTCGACGTGCGGCCCCAGCGAGACGTCGAACAGCTCGGCCTCCAGCAGCGCCGCGGGCGTCCGAACTTCCCGCGGCCGCTCGACGACGTAACGGCCGTCGTCGTCGATGAACGGCCCGGTCGCGTCGGGGTCGTCGGCGTAGGCGTCGGCGAACCCCTCGGCGTGGTCTCTGACGCCGACGGGCGGCCCCCGGTGGCGCTCGATGGCCGGCCGTTCCGCGACGGCACACTCGACCAGCAGGACCGCGGTATCGTCGGCGAAGCGGTCGCTCCGGAGCGGCGCGAATCCCGCCCGCTCCAGCAGTCCCTCGAGGCCGGCCAGCGATTTCTCCAGTTGGGGGTAGAGCTGGTCGTCGACGACGTCGGGCGCCGCGAACCGGACCGCGACGGGCGTCGTCCCGCGGGTGGCGACGGCCGCCCGGACGTCCTCGGCCGACGCCGGCGCCGGCTCGCGGGGCTCGAAGACGTCGACCCGCGGCTCGGCCAGCAGGTCGCGGACGTAGTGGACGAGCCGGGCGACGTTACGGGCCGAGCAGACCGCCGCGACGTTGCGCTCGGGGTCCGTCGGGTCGACGACCACCAATGGGCCGTCGAACGAGGCCTCGCCGTGGTCGGCGGGGTCGAGCCGGACCGGCGGCTGCCAGTCGGCGGCCGCCTCAAGCAGCGGTCGGAAGCCGCCGTACTCCAGGACGAGCAGCTCCGTCAGGTAGCCCGAGAAGCCCCGTGTCCGGAGGTCGCTGCCGTAGGCGCCGACGCCGTCGAGGAATGCCTTCGTCACCCTGATGTCGTCGGCCAGCGGCTCGACGCGGCCCTCGAGGTAGTCGGTGTGGAACGGCGTCCGGTCGACCGCCGAGCGGATGTCCGTCGCCGACTCGACGGCGTAACAGGGTACGCAGTCGACGTCGAAGCCCCGGAACTCGCCCTTGACGTAGGGGTGTTCGGCGAACTCCTCGTGGCCGTCCGGCAGCACCTCGTGGCCGACCGTCAGGCCGTGCCGCTCCAGCGCCTCGCGGGACAGCGACGGCGAGAACCGGACGAAGAGGTCGACGTCGCGGTCGCCGGCGAGCCACGTCTCGCGGGCCGTCGACCCGACGAGCCGGGTGTCGGCCTCGACCGGCAGGTCCTCGATGGCCACGTCGGCGCGGTCGGTCAGGTTCTCGACGACCGACTCGAGGGCCGCCCGCTCGCCGTCGTCGGGAACCACCCGGTCGCGGACTGTCTCGAGAACCGCCTCCAGCGACATATCCGCGGTTGCGCCGTCGCCCCGTAAAGCGTGTCGGTGCCGAGGTGAGCGGGGTTTTATGTAAGGGAGTTCAGCGTTTTCCGGCAACGCAGGTGCGCAAATGGCCTCTCCCGTTCGCGGGCTGCGCCTCGCTGTCTCCGGCAATCGCTGATTTCCGGAAGTGAGCGGATCGGAGATCCGCGATCTACGGAAGAGCGAAGCTCTTCCGGGATGACGAACGACGGCTCGCGGAGCCGTCGTTCGAACCACGCTCCCGTGTCGTCGCCCGCGTCGCTCCTCGCACTCGCTTCGTTCTGAGGCCTCACCGAGCGAGCGGTCGGCCCCGGTCGAGGTCCCACCCGACGCCGGGTGACTAACTGGCTCTCGCGTAGTTAAACACGACCGGCTGAGGCCGCCGAACGTTCTTGTCGGAGGCCGCGACCACCGGCCGTATGACCGACCGTGCCGCCGCGCCGGTCGTCGGGGTCGTCCTGCTCGTCGCCGTGACGGTCGCCGCCGCCGCCGGACTCGGCGTGCTGCTGACGGTCAACCCACCGGCGACCGCCCCGACGGCGAGCTTCGACTGTGCGGCGACGGCGGACGGCGAGATCCGGGTCACCCACCGTGGAGGCGAGACGGTCGACCCGTCGACGCTCCGCGTCCGGGTCCGCGTCGACGGGCGACCGCTGGCCGAGCAGCCCCCGGTACCGTTCTTCGCCGCCGACGGCTTCGAGAGCGGGCCGACCGGGCCGTTCAACAGCGCCCATACGGGCCCGTGGACGGCCGGCGAGACGGCGTCGCTGCGGGTCGCCTCGACGAACCGGCCGACGCCCGAGGCCGGGTCGACCGTGGAGCTGCGGCTGTACGCCGGCGACCACCGGATCGCGACGCTGGAGACGACGGTTCAGGCGACCTCGGCGGTCTCGGCCTCGGCCGTCTCCTCGCCGCCGGCGTCGTCCTCGTTCTCGGGGACGTAGGCGACGGTGGTGATGGCCCGCGGCGTCCCCGGCGCGCGCTGCTGGATGTGGTGTTCGAACTCCTCGAAGCCGGCCTCGGCGAACATCCGGTCGGCCTCCGTTTCGTCGTAGAACAGCATGATCGCGTCGGCGAGCCGCTGCATGAGCCTGGAGTCGGGGTAGTCCGGCCCGACGACGAGAACGGGACGGCCGGGCTCGGTCACCCGGCGGGCCTCCTTCAGGGCGTCGACGGGGTTCGGCCAGTACTCGATGGAGCCGGACGACCAGTAGGCGTCGAAGCTGTCGTCGGCGAACGGCAGCCGCTCGGCGTCGCCGCGGTGGAACCGGACGTCGCCGCGCTTGCCGAACTTGCCGTAGGCCCGCCGCAGCTGGTGGGCCGACTGGTCCAGCCCCCAGACGTCGTCGGTGTGCTGGAGCAGCCCCTCGGTGGCGAAGCCGGTGCCGCAGCCGACGTCGAGCACGCGGTCGTCCGGGTCGAGGTCGAGCCACTCCAGCGCCCGGTCGCGCATCTCCTCGTTCCAGATGAACGGGTTGATGGTGTCGTACACCTTCGACAGGTACCTGTAGAACACCCGTGCACGTGCGCCGGCCCGGGCGGTCGCGGCAGTATTCAAACCACGCGAGAGCCGGCCGGTCAGCCGGCCTCGGGCGGGACCTCGAACGGGGCCGACCGCTCGCTCCGCGAGGCCGACCGATCGAAGGAAGGGAGGCCTCGAGGCGGAGCGGCGTTCTCGTGAGTGAAGCGAGGGAGGGTTCGGCAGAGCGACGCTCTGCCGGTGACAGGGAGCCGCGGAGCGAGCAGGAGGGGGGTTCGGAGACACCGTCATCACCGCCGAAGCACGCCCGCTCGTAACTACACGCTACCGCGGTCGCTTCCGCAACTACCAAATAGTCGCTTTCCAAAGGTTAGGACGATATAACCATGGCCAGGCCGGAGGTTCTCGAACGAGTCAAGGAGGCCGAACGCGAGGCCGACGAGATCGTCGCCGACGCGAAGACGGCCCGCGAGGAGCACGTCGCCGAGGCCCGCGAGGAGGCCGACCGCATCCGCCGGGAGGCCCGCGAGGAGGCCGACGAGCTGGTCGACGAGCGGCTCGCCGAGGCCCGCGAGGAGATCGACGCCGAACGGGAGGTCGTCCTCGAGGAGAGCCGCCAGGAACGGGAGACACTGGAGGCCCGCGCCGAGGAGCACCGCGAGGAGACCATCGACCACGTCGTCGAGCTGTTCACGGAGGCGGTGGATGCTCAGACCTGAGCGGATGAGCCGGGTCTCGGTGACGGGATCCAAGCGCGTGATGGACGAGGCCGTCGAGACGATCCACGACCTGAATCTGCTGCACGTCACCGACTACGACGGCTCCTGGGAGGGGTTCGAGCCCGGCGACACGGCCGAGGGCGCCGAGGAGGTCTCCCGGAAGCTCGTCACCGTCCGGGCGCTGAAAAGCACCCTCGGGGTCGACGCCGTCGACGCCGGCCGCGTCCGCATTCTCGAGGACGACGAGCTCGACGAGGAGATCGAGCGCATCCGGACGGCGGTCAACGAACTCGACGACCGCCGCTCGGCGCTGGAAGAGGAGCTACGGACGGTCGACGAACGGATCGAGACGGCCCGCCCGTTCGTCGAGCTCGGCATCGACGTCGACCTGCTGTCGGGCTACGAGTCGCTGTCGACGGCCGTCGGCGAGGGCGACGCCGACGGGCTGCGGGCGGCGCTCGCCGACGCCGACGCCGTCGACGCCTTCGAACTGTTCGAGACCGACGAGTACGTCGCGATGTTCGTCGCGCCCGCCGTCGACCTCGAGGACGTGCTGGTCGGGACGCCGTTCACCGCGTACGAGGTACCGGAACTCGACGACGCCGGCGAGGCGACGAGCCCCGAGGCGTACGTCGAGGGGCTCCGCTCGCGCCGCGACGAGCTCGCGTCGGAGCTCGAGGCCGTCGAGAGCGAGCTCGACGAGCTAAAGGAGGAGGTCGCGGACTTCCTCCTGGCCGCCGAGGAGCAGCTCTCCATCGAGGCCCAAAAGCGGGAGGCACCGCTGAGCTTCGCGACGACGGACAACGCCTTCGTCTCGGAGGGGTGGATTCCGAGCGAGCGGTTCACCGACCTCGCGGAGGCGCTGGGGTCGTCGGTCGGCGACCACGTCGAGGTCGAGGAGCTGGAGCGGGCCGACTACCGCGACGGCTCCGTCGGCGGAGGCGGCGAGACCGAGCGGGAGGCCCCCGAGCCGGGCGTCGGCGACCCCGTCGCCGCGACCGACGGCGCCGGCGACGACGAGGTCCGTGCCGACGGCGGCTACGCGACCGACGACCGCCCGATGGGCGACACCGAGCCGCCGGTCGAGCAGGACAACCCCGCCGGGGTCCGGCCGTTCCAGCTGCTGACCCGGGCGGTCGGCAAGCCGAAGTACACCGAGTCCGAGACCTTCGACGACCTCGGGAAGATCGCCGCGGCGGCCGGGATCTCGACGCTCGTCTTCGGCGTCCTCTACGGTGAAGTGTTCGGACTCCATCTCGACACGCTGCCGGTCGTCGAGACCGTCTACGGTAACCCGATCATCGAGAAGGGGCTGTCGCCGGACAGCACCGAGTGGGCGGAGGCGTGGTTCGTCATCACGGCGCTGTTCGGCGTCTTCCACCTCAATCTCGCGTGGACCTTCGAGTTCGTCGAGGAATACACCTTCCACGGTCTCCGGGCGGCGCTGGAGGAGGTCGGCGGCTGGCTGCTGGCGCTGAACGGCCTGTGGCTGTTCGTGTTCAGCACCATCGCCCGGGAGACGAAGCCCGACCTGTTGTTCGAGGTGTTCGCCAGCGGCGAGGGAGCGGCCTTCGCGCTCGGCTTCAGTGGGTTCTCGCCGACCGTCGGCTACGTCGGCCTCGCGATGACCGCGGTCGGTATCGTGCTGCTGGCGCTCGGGCCGACCCACGAACTCATCGAGGTCCACCAGGTGCTGGCGCACGTCCTGTCGTACCTGCGCATCGCGGCGGTCCTGCTCGCCAAGGCGGGGATGGCCTTCGCGGTCAACCTGCTGTTCTTCGGCGCCTACGAGCACGACGAGGAGTTCCACTTCCTATTGAGCCACGGCCCTTCGTGGGCAGCCGAGAAGTACGGCGCGGAGGCGGTGATGTTCCCGGGGCTGATCCACGGCGGTGCCGGCGCACTGCTTGCGGGCATCGCGGTGCTCGTCGTCGGCCACGTCGTGGTGATGATCCTCGGCATCACCTCCGCCGGCATTCAGAGCATCCGGCTGGAGTACTTCGAGTTCTTCTCGAAATTCTACGAGGCCGGCGGCGACGACTACTCGCCGTTCGGCCACGAGCGGCGGTTCACCGCCGAGGAGTGACCCCGCCCTCGCGGCGGCCGTTCGCCCCCGCAGGGCACGGCTACTCGTCCGTACCGCCCGTAATCGGCGGCCTCGGTCGGCGCATTTGAGAAGTTTTATAGCTACCTGGAGAGCAGTTCGAACCGTCCGAAACGCAGTCAACGGGACCTACAAACTATGATGGAAACACTCGAACTCGCGAGCGTGGTACTGCAGGACGGTAGCGGAGGAATCTCGGGGCGGGCCGCCGCCGCCATCGCCGTGGGCCTGGGTGCGCTCGGCACCGGCTACGCCCAGAGCCGCATCGGGGCGGCCGCCGTCGGCGCCGTCGCCGAGGACGACGACATGTTCGTCCCCGGGCTCATCTTCACGGCGCTGCCCGAGACGCTGATCATCATCGCGTTCGTCACCATCTTCCTGGTGTAACGCTCGGCTCCACCACCTCACCATGAGTCTCGATACGATCGTAGAGGACATTCGAGAGGAAGCCCGCGCCGACCGCCGGATCGAGCAGGAGCGCGAGCAGGAGCTGTCCGGCGCGAAGCTCGAGGCCAAACAGCAGCGGCTCGAGGCGCGCCGGGAGGTGCTCGAGGAGGTCCGCGAGGACGCCCGAGACCGCATCGCCGCCATCGACGGCGACGAGCGCGAGGATCTGACCCGGACGCTGCTGGCGGCCACCGCCGAAGAGTTCGCCGCCGACGAGACGGTCCGGGTCCACGGCCACGAGGGCGACACCGAGCTGCTGGAGACGATCGTCGACGACTTCGAGGGCTTCGCGGTCGGCGACCCCGTCGACTGCCTCGGCGGCGTCGTCGTCGAGTCCGACGAGTCCCGCGTCCAGGTGAACAACACCTTCGACTCCGTGCTCGAAGAGGTCTGGGAGGACAACCTGAGCGAGATCAGCGCGCGACTCTTCGAAGAATGAAGGTCAGAACGGAAGGGAGTTCGAACTACGAGTACGTCAGCGCGAGGGTCCGGTCGCGGAAGCGGAAGCTGTTCGACGAGGACGACTACCGGAAGCTGGTCCGGATGGAGCCGGGCGAGATCGCCCGATTCATGGAGGAGACCGAGTACGAAACGGAGATGAACGCCCTCGGAACGCGGCACTCGGGGGTCGACCTCGTCGAGTACGCGCTGAACCGCAACCTCGCGAAGCACTTCGAGGACCTGCTGACGTGGGCGGAGGGCCCGCTGTACGACTACATCGTCAACTACCTCCGAAAGTTCGACGCCTGGAACGTCAAGACGGCCGTCCGGGGGGTCTACACCGGCGCGGCCGCCGAGGCCGTCGAGACCGACCTCATCCGGACCGGCGAGTTCCCGGACCGGCTCCTGGACCGGCTCGTCGAGGCCGGCAGCATCGAGGAGGTCGCCGAGCGGCTTTCGACCACCATCTTCGGCGACCCGCTCGCCGAGGCGATGTCGGACTTCGAGAGCGAGGGCGTCCTGGTCCCGCTGGAGAACGCCGTCGACCGTGCGTTCTACACCCACCTGATGGACGAGCTCGGCCGGAGCGTCCCGAACTCGCCGGAGGGGCTGTACGGCGAGTTCCTCGAGGCGGAGATCGACTTCCGGAACCTCCGGAACGCCCTCCGGATCGCCCGCAGCGGCGCCGACATCGACCCCGCCGAGTACCACATCGAGGGCGGCGGGCTGTTCGACCCCGAGGAGCTCCGACGACTGGCGACCAACGTCGACGAGCTGGTCGAGCGCGTCCGTGCGAGCACGTACGGCGACGAGCTGGCGACGGCACTCGAGGAGCTGGCGGCGGCCGACTCGCTCGTCGGGTTCGAACGGGCGCTGGAGACGGCGCTACTGGAGTACTCCTCGAAGCTCTCGAACCGCTACCCGCTGTCGGTCTGTCCGGTGATCTCGTACGTCCTCGCCAAGGAACGGGAGGTCGAGAACGTCCGGGCGATCGCCCGCGGTCGCGAGGCCGGACTGGACGTCGAGGAGATCGAAGCGGAGCTGGTGGTACGATGAGCCAGGAGATCGCCGTCGTCGGCAGCCCGGAGTTCACGACGGGGTTCCGGCTGGCCGGCGTCCGCCGGTTCGAGGACGTGCCGGACGACGAGAAGGACGACCGCCTCGACGAGGCCGTCGAGACGGTCCTCGACGACGAGACCGTCGGAATCGTCGTGATGCACGACGGCGACGTCGAGAAGCTGTCCCGTACAGTCCGACAGCGCGTCGAAACGAGCGTCGAGCCGGTCGTCGTCACGCTGGGCGGCGGCACCGGCTCGGGCAACCTGCGCGAGCAGATCAAACGCGCCATCGGCATCGATCTGATGGACGAGTAACCATGAGTCAGGCAACCGACACCGAAACCACGAGCGAGGGAGTCATCGAGAGCGTCAGCGGCCCGGTCGTGACCGCCGTCGACCTCGAGGCCCGGATGAACGACGTCGTCTACGTCGGCGAGGAGGAGCTGATGGGCGAGGTCATCGAGATCGAGGGCAACGTCAGCACCGTCCAGGTGTACGAGGAGACCTCCGACGTCGCCCCGGGGGAACCGGTCGAAAACACCGGCGAACCCCTGACGGTCGACCTCGGCCCCGGGATGATGGACAGCATCTACGACGGCGTCCAGCGCCCGCTGGACGTTCTCGAAGAGCGGATGGGCGCCTTCCTCGACCGCGGCGTCGACGCGCCGGGTATCGACCTGGAGAAGACCTGGGAGTTCACCCCCGAGGTCGAGGAAGGCGACGAGATCGCGGCCGGCGACGTCGTCGGCGTCGTCCCCGAGACCGAGAGCATCGAGCACAAGGTGCTCGTCCCGCCGGACTACGAGGGCGGCGCGGTCACGAGCGTCGAATCGGGGGAGTTCACCGTCGAGGAGGCGGTGGTCGAACTCGACTCCGGCGAGGAGGTGCAGATGCGCCAGGAGTGGCCGGTCCGACAGCCCCGACCGACCGTCGAGAAGGAGACGCCGACGACGCCGCTGGTGTCGGGCCAGCGCGTGCTGGACGGGCTGTTCCCCATCGCCAAGGGCGGTACCGCGGCGATTCCGGGGCCGTTCGGCTCCGGAAAGTGCGTCACGCCCGACACGCCGGTGCTGCAAGCCGACGGAGAGACCGTTCCCATCGAGGAGCTGTTCGAGCGGCTCGCCGGCGAGCGGGCCGACGATGCGGGGGAGGCGCTCGTCGAGGCGGAAGCCGAGATCATGACGTTCGACGAGAGTGCCGGCGAGATTCGGCCGGCAGCCACCTCCCACGTCTACCGGGGCTCGACCGACCGCCTCGTCCGCGTCCGGACGGCCAGCGGCAGAGAGCTCGAGGTGACCCCGGCGCACAAGCTGTTCCGGATGGGGGGTGACCTCCGGATAGAGGAGACGCCGGCCGGCACCCTCGAGGTGGGTGACTCGCTGGTGATGCCCCGTCGGCTCGACGTCGACGGCGAGGCGGTCGCCGTCGACCCCTACGAGCTGCTGCCCGACGCCCGGGCGGTCGAGCCCGACGTCGTGGAGACCGTCCGGGCGGCGATCGACGCCGCCGACGCACGGAAGACGGACCTCGCCGCGGACGTCGGCGTATCTTACGACGTGTTCGTGAACTACGCGCTGGGGCGGACGAGCCCGCCGCTTTCGTTCGTGAGCGACGTGTGCGAGCGGCTCGACGTCGAGCGTCCGACCGTCAGCCGCGTCAAGCCGGGCAGCAACGGAACCCCGGTGGCGGTTCCCCGTTCCGTCGACGCCGCTTTCGCGGAGTTCCTCGGACTGGTGCTCAGCGACGGCATGCTGACCGACAAGACCGTCCGGTTCTTCAATGACGACGACGAACTCCGGGCACGGTTCGGGGAACTCGCCGAGCGACTGTTCGGCGTCGAGGTCGCCGAGACGGTCCACAACACCGTCGAGACGGCCGAGATTCGGAGCGTCGTCGTCTCGTCGCTGCTCGCGGCGCTCGGCGTCCCCGAAACGGAGAAGTCGACGACCTGTACCGTGCCGGACGCGGTGCGCACCGGTCCGGACGCGGTCGTCGCCGCGTTCCTCCGCGGGTACTACCTCGGCGACGGCTCCTTCTCCGACGGCACAATCGAGATAACCACTGCGAGCGAGGGGATGGCCTCGGACCTGACGTACCTGCTGGCCCGGCTCGGAGTCCTGTTCCGGGTCCGGCGGCGCGACGTCGGCTCCGGCGCCACCCGGATCACCGTCGCGGGGGCGGACGAACTCGCGACCCTGGCCGACGCGTTCGACGGCAGGTCCGAGCCACACGAGAAGGTCAGGTCGGTCGAGACCTACGCGGCGGAGACGGTCGGCAACACCAACGTCGACACGGTTCCGGTCGGTGCGGAGACGATGCTCGAGGTCGCCGAGGCGGCGAGCTACGCCGAGTTCGCCGACGCCGGCGTCGAGACTCACGACTACACCGGGCTCGGTCAGCGACCAGGCCGCGGGACGTTCGACGACATCGCCGACGTCCTCGCGGACGGCGGGAGCACGGTCTCCGAGCGCGTCTCGTCGGTCGCGGACATGCTCGACGACGTCTTCTTCGATCCGGTCGTCGAGATCGAGACGGTCGACGGGGAGCGGACGGTCTACGACGTGACGGTCCCCGGCACGCAGAACTTCGTCGGGGGAGACGTTCCGTCGGTGCTTCACAACACCGTCACCCAGCACCAACTCGCCAAGTGGGCCGACGCCGACATCGTCGTCTACGTCGGCTGCGGCGAGCGCGGCAACGAGATGACGGAGGTCATCGAGGACTTCCCGGAACTGGAGGATCCCAAGACCGGCAAGCCGCTGATGAGCCGGACGTGTCTCATCGCCAACACCTCCAACATGCCCGTCGCGGCCCGGGAGTCCTGCGTGTACACCGGCATCACCATCGCGGAGTACTACCGCGACATGGGCTACGACGTGGCGCTGATGGCCGACTCCACCTCGCGGTGGGCCGAGGCCATGCGGGAGATCTCCTCGCGGCTCGAGGAGATGCCCGGCGAGGAGGGGTATCCGGCGTACCTGGCGGCGCGGCTCAGCGAGTTCTACGAGCGGGCCGGCAAGTTCCAGAACGTCAACGGCAGCGAGGGCTCCATCAGCGTCATCGGCGCGGTGTCGCCGCCGGGTGGTGACTTCTCGGAGCCGGTCACCCAGAACACGCTGCGTATCGTCAAGTGCTTCTGGGCGCTGGACGCCGACCTGGCCGAGCGCCGGCACTTCCCGTCGATCAACTGGAACGAGTCGTACTCGCTGTACACCGAGCAGCTGGACCCCTGGTGGCGGGAGAACGTCGACGAGGAGTTCCCCGCGGTGCGGCAGTGGGCCGTCGACACGCTCGACGAGGAGACGGAACTGCAGGAGATCGTCCAGCTGGTCGGCAAGGACGCCCTGCCGGAGGACCAGCAGCTGACCCTGGAGGTCGCCCGCTACATCCGGGAGGGGTGGCTCCAGCAGAACGCCTTCCACGACGTCGACACGTACTGCGACCCGGAGAAGACGTATCTGATGCTGACGGCCATCCAGCACTTCAACGACGAGGCCTTCGAGGCGCTGGAGGCCGGCGTCCCGGTCGAGGAGATCATCGACATCGACGCCGTCGCCCGGCTCAACCGGATGAACACCCAGGACGACTGGAGAAGCTACATCGAGGAGCTGAACTCCGACATCACCGAGCAGCTCGAGGAGATGTACTAACCATGCAGAAGGAATACAAGACCATCACGGAGATCAGCGGACCGCTGGTGTTCGCCGAGATCGACGAGCCGGTCGGCTACGACGAGATCGTCGAGATCGA
>PXSC01000070.1:0-6258 GCA_003023535.1 Halobacteriales archaeon QS_9_70_65
AGCAGCATCACCGCGGCGACGTTCGCCCACAGCGTCTCGTCGCGGGGGTCGAACGACAGCGTCCCGAGGTGGAGCCGCGTCGAGAGCCGCGCCGAGAAGATGGCCCCGAGGTTGCCGCCCATGCCGATCATCACCGGTACGAGCACCAACAGCGTCGGGTTGTCGAGGTAGGTCGCCTCCAGGGACTCGAGGACGAACCCCGACCCCATCTCAAGCACCGACAGCACGAGCAGTAGCGGGAACATCGTCGCGACGATGGTCCGGGTCCGCCAGCTTCCGAGGTCGCTCACAGCACCACCCCGACGATCACGACGGCGACGTAGAGGAACACGACCCCGAAGATGTCGCCGAGCGTCGTCACGATGGGGCCGACGAGGTTGTCCGGGTCGAGCCCGAGTTCGTAGCTGCCGAACACGAGCAGCAGCAGCCCGACGACGAGGACGACCGACGTGAGCAGCCCCGAGACGAGCGTGACGCCGACCAGCTCGGCGAGCCGAGCCGACTCCCGGCCCAGCGCCCGCAGCACGCCCCACGAGAGAACGCCGATGACCACCGAGATGCCGATGCCGTTGACGAAGGAGGCGACGACGGCGTTGGCGAGCCGCTCGTCGTAGGCCAGCTGCGGCTCGATGAGCCCCTGGTGGAGCCCCGAGGAGAGCCGCGCGCCGAAGGCGCCGTAGACGTTGCCCCGCGTCGCCAGAAACGCCGGCAACAGCAGCAGCAGACCTGGGTACTGCCGGAACGCCGCCCGCATCGGCTCGCTGCCGAGCACGCCGCCCGCGAACAGCCCGCCGAGGAGGCTCACCGAGAGAACCCCGATCGACTCCCGGTAGACGCGTCGGATCTCCTCGCCGTCCATGCTCGTGCGGTCGCGCGGTCCGGGGATAAAGTGAGGGGGAGCGGGCGGCGCGACCGGACGACAAGTGTCCCCGGGGGCCGAGAGGCTCACTTCGATGAATCCGGGATCGATCCACCCGAGCAGGGCGTCCCTTCCGGTCGGTTCGGAGACGAAGGCGCTGCCGACCGGGGCGACCCGGGGCGACGGGACGCGGAACGGGTTCTCCGAGCGGATCGCCGTGCCGGAGAGTCCATCGAGGTCGGTACGTGGTCCCACGAGGAAGCCGACCGGGGGAGGAGTTCACCTGGGAGTCCCGGAGCAACTGGTGACTATTTATAGGGTATGCCATTCAACCGCGATCCGTCGTTTCTGCCCTCCACTGGGCTCGCGTCCAGTATTCGATTCCGCCCATGAGGACTGCTATGCTCAGAGGAATCACGAAGAAGAGTATATAAAGTGAATAGAAAGACGGAGGCCCGGCAGGCGCTCGATCGGTCCACACCTCCGCTGAAGAGCCGAGTATGAAACTGATATCGAACAGTAGTATGATTCCAATGGGAGTGTAAAGATCGTAACTGAAATACAGTATCGAACAGACCGCCCCAAGCACGAACAGGACTGCTATCGGGACGCCGCCGCCAACGAACGAGTCGATACTAAACGAATGCCCGGATACAGTAACGAAGGAGAAAATGAATGCAGAAACAAAGGCTACGTGAGCTAATCCACCAAAAGAAATAAGAACAATTCGGCTACTGTCGCGGGGCATATTGATTATAACAATCGAAACGATCTCCGTTCGACATCCATAAATCAATCGTACCGACGAGCGCTCCTTCGCCAGGATTAGAAAACCGTATCACGATGATTATCCGCCCGATTAATCCTGCTGTGGCCGTTCGACGGTCAGTACAAACCCCCAGTAGAACCTGCTTACCGGGTCGTCGTCATTATTAAAACCAGCTTCACTGGAATAGACGCGGTACTCCGACTCGATCCGATGGACTCCCCTAGGAAAGCATACCGGCTCGTCGTGGGTGACGTGGATGTCGTAGGTTTCCCGAATCGTCTCGTTCGGGTCGAACCAGAGTGCCTCGATGACGTCATCGGCTTGTCGGTACCCACGCGGGCAGTCGTCGGAGGCCCGGTCCGCCCAACCGTTACTGACGGCGATTCCGGTCTCGCTTTCATCCGAGTCGTCCGGCACACCGCCTTCGACACCCAGGGAGTCGTCCGTGCGGTTCCGCAACTCGACGGCGAGTCGTCCCGACTCCTCGCCGGCCGGTTGAGCGAGGAACTCGACGTCGGCACCGAACGGGGCGGATTCCGGAAGCGTATCGACACGCAGTTCCGTGAACGGACTCTCCTGGAGTTCGGTCCGTTCACTTCCGGTCGGTCGGTACGTTTCGGGGCCCCCGTCCATCGGGGTCGAGGAGGGTTCGTCGGAGGATTGACCCGTGGATTCTTTTCCGGCCGGTGCGGAACCGGATGTCCGAGTGGACCCGGACGGAGAAGTGTCGCCAAACGTGCAGCCGGTCGTCCCTACCAGTACGAACGTCGATAGGAGGCGACGGCGGGGGACTGCTCCGGAGTTTCTGTGCTCTGTACTCATCACTGCCTCGGCGGTCGTGTTAACTTAAGTATCTTTTCACCAGATAACGAAGGCTTGCAGCCACCATTCAGTCGTTATTAGCTGCAGTAGCTAAACATATCTGGCGGCGACCGCCGGCAGCGCGAACGCGAGGACGCCGAGCTCAATCCGCCGGACCGGCAGGTCGCCGCCGAACTCGACGGTGTGGTCGACGTCCTCCGCGGGCAGTCCCGTCGCCGCGAACGACGTCGGGTCGAGCGGCGGCCGGTCCCGGTCGTCGGCGTCGTCGTCCATCGGTGTCGATACCGCGGCGGCCGCAGGTATCTGTCGCCGGTCGCTCCGTCGTGTCGCCCCGCCGTCCGACGGTTATTTGACGAGGGAGGCGCACTTCGACACCATGGAGGAGGCGCTGGGGCCACCGTCCGCCATGGCCGAGAAGGCCGAGGAGCTGACGCCGATGCTGTCGCAGTACCTGGAGCTGTGCGAGCGCTACGACGACGCCCTGGTGCTGTTCCAGGTCGGGGACTTCTACGAGACGTTCTCCGAGGCCGCCGAGGTCACCGCCCGGATCCTCGAGATCACGCTCACCCAGCGGGAGGACTCGACGGGCACCTACCCGATGGCCGGCATCCCGATCGACAGCGCCGAGTCGTACATCGAGACGCTCCTGGACGCCGGTTTCCGGGTGGCCGTCGCCGACCAGGTCCAGGAACCGGAGGAGACGACGGGGCTGGTCGACCGTGCGGTCACGCGGGTGGTCACGCCCGGCACGCTCACGGAGACGGAGCTGCTGGCCGACGCCGACAACAACTTCGTCGCCTGCCTGACGGACGGCTACGGGCTGGCGCTGCTCGACGTCTCGACGGGGGAGTTCTACGCGACGCGGCTGGACCGCCCGGAGGCCGTCGAGGCCGAACTCGAGCGGTTCGACCCCGCCGAGGCCGTCGTCGGCCCCGAGGCGCCGACCGACCCCTTCGACGACGGCTGCATGGTGACGCCGTACGAGCGATCGGCCTTCGAGCTCGAGACCGCCCGCGAGACGGTCGAGGCGTACTTCGGGTCGACGTCGCTGGCCAGCGAGGCCGAGGTGCGGGCCTGCGGGGCGCTGCTGGCCTACGCCGAGTACGCCCGCGGGACGACGACCGACGGCGACGGCGAGCGGCTCGATTACATCACCCACCTCACCCGCTACGACCCCCGGGAGTACATGCTGCTGGACGCGGTGGCGCTGCGGTCGCTGGAGGTGTTCGAGCCGCGACACGTCCACGGCCTGGAGGGGGCAGCGCTGGTCGAGACGCTCGACGAGACGGCCTGTGCCCTCGGCGGTCGGCGGCTGCGGAGCTGGCTGCGACGACCGCTGCTCGACGCCGACCGGATCGACGCCCGACTGGACGCCGTCGAGGCGCTGCTGGAGCGGGTCGGCGACCGCGAGCGGGCGAGGGAGCTGCTCGCCGACGTCTACGACCTCGAGCGGCTGGTGTCGCGCGTCTCCCGCGGCCGGGCCGATGCCCGCGACCTGCGGGCCCTGGAGTCGACGCTGTCGGTCGTCCCCGACCTCCGGGACTGCGTCGCCGACGCCGCCGCCGACAGCGACCTGCTGGCCGAGGTCCACGAGGCGCTCGACGACTGTCCCGAGGTGCGCGAACTGATCGACCGCGCGGTCGTCGAGTCGCCGCCCATCGAGATAACCGACGGCGGCGTCATCCGCGAGGGGTACGACGACCGGCTGGACGAGCTGCGGGAAACGGAACGCGAGGGAAAGGCCTGGATCGACGATCTCGAGGCCCGCGAGCGGGAGCGAACGGGCGTCGACTCGCTGAAAGTCGGCCACAACTCCGTCCACGGCTACTACATCGAGGTGACGAACCCGAACCTCGACGCCGTGCCCGACGACTACGAGCGGCGGCAGACGCTGAAGAACGCCGAGCGGTTCTACACGCCGGAGCTGAAGGCCCGCGAGGACGAGATTCTGGGCGCGACCGAGCGGGCCGACGAGCTGGAGTACGAGCTGTTCCGCGAGCTCCGGACGGAGGCCGCGGCGGCAACCGAGCGGATCCAGGCGACGGCCGCCGCGGTGGCGCGGCTCGACGCCCTCTGCTCGCTGGCGACGGTCGCCGCCCGCTACGACTACTGCCGGCCGACGGTCGGCGCCGCCGGCAGGGAGGCGAGCGACGCGAGTCGACCGTCGTCGGGTGCGGACGAACCCGACGGGAGGGAGGCGAGCAAGGCGAGCCGACCATCGTCGGGCGCGGAGGCGTCCGACCGAAGGGAGGAGAGCGACACGAGCCGATCGTCGCCGGGTGCGGATGCACCCGGCGGGATCGACGTCGAGGGCGGCCGCCATCCGGTCGTCGAGCGGACCGAGGAGGCGTTCGTCCCGAACCCGACCGACCTGCCGGCCGACCGCCCGATGGCGGTCGTCACGGGCCCCAACATGTCCGGGAAATCGACGTACATGCGGCAGGTCGCGCTACTGTGTGTGATGGCGCAACTGGGGTCGTTCGTCCCCGCCGAGCGCGCGGTGCTGCCGGTCGTCGACCGGGTGTTCACCCGCGTCGGCGCCTCCGACGACATCGCCGGCGGCCGCTCGACGTTCATGGTCGAGATGACGGAGCTGGCGACCATCCTCGAGAACGCCGGCCCCGACTCGCTGGTGGTGCTCGACGAGGTAGGCCGCGGCACCTCGACGACGGACGGCTACGCCATCGCCCAGGCGGCCACCGAGTACCTCCACGACGAGGTCGGCGCGTACACGCTGTTCGCGACCCACCACCACGGGCTGACGGACGTCGCCGCCGACCTGCCGCGGGCCCGGAACCTCCACTTCTCGGCCGACCGGACGGCCGACGGCGTCGCCTTCGACCACGACCTCCGGGAGGGGCCGGCGACGGCCTCCTACGGCGTCGAGGTCGCCGACATGGCCGGGGTCCCGCCGCGGGTCGTCGGGCAGGCCGACGAGAAGCTACGAGCGGAGCTGCGTGCGGTCGACCTCGCCGACACCACGCCGCTGGAGGCGCTGAACCTGCTCGCACGGCTGAAGGAACGCGCCGAGTAGCCGTCGGAACGACCGCCACGGCTCCCGTAACTCCTCCGGGGTTTTTGCTCCTGGGTTCTCGTCTCTACGGTATGCTGTCGGAAGGCGACACGGCACCGGACTTCGAGCTGGTCGGCGTGCCGGACCGGCTCGAGGCACATCTCGAGGCGGACGACGACCGAACCTCCGAGTCGGAGCTGCAGCGGTTCCGGCTGTCGGACTCCACGGCGGCGGGCAACGCCGTGCTGCTGTCGTTCTACATGTTCGACTTCGCGCCGGTGTGTACCGAGCAGTCCTGCCGGATGCGGGATGCGGAGTTCTTCCAGCTGACCGACGACCTGGACGTCTACGGCATCTCGGCGGACGGCCCCTACAGCCACGCGGCCTTCGCCGAACAGCGGGACCTGAACTACCCGCTGCTGTCTGACACAGACGGCAGCGTCGCCGAGCGGTACGGCGTCCTCCACGAGGAGTTCGACGGGATGCGGCGGGTCGCCGAACGGGCGCTGTTCGTCGTCGACGCCGACCGGACGGTCCGGTACGCGTGGTCGGACGCCGAGGGATGGACCGACCCGGACCTCGAGCCCGTCCGCGAGGTCATCCGAGCGCTGTGAAATGGTATTTAGTAAGGAGGAAGTAGCGTCTTTCGGCGGTGACGACGGCGTTTGCGAACGCCCCCTCCCGCTTGCGGGCTGTGGCTCACGGCTCGCTTCGCTCGCCGGCAGCGCGACGCTCTGCGGAGCCCTCGCTCGCGTCACTCGCGAGGACGCCGCTCCGCCTCGAGGCCGCTCTCGC
>PXSC01000070.1:6438-11767 GCA_003023535.1 Halobacteriales archaeon QS_9_70_65
CCAGGCCCCGCTCGGCCAGCAGCGCCCGCGCCCGCCCGGTGACCGACGGCGCCACGAGGACGCCCCGGACCTCGGCGTCGGCGTGGAGGTCCCGCCGCAAGGCGCCGACGTAGCGGTCCAGCTGGCCGACGGCGTCCGGGCCGACCCGCCGCCGCTTCAGCTCGAGGACGACCGTCCGGCCGGCGTCGTCCTCGCCGTAGACGTCGACGGCGCCGGCCGGCGTCTTCCGCTCGGTCGCGAGCGGCGTGAAGCCGTCCTCGACGAGCGACGGCTCCTCGAGGATTCGCCGCTTGAGGTCGGCCTCGGTGCCGATCACCTCCGGAGTCTCGGGGTCGGAGACGTCGAAGGCGGCCGCCTGGGCGACCGTCGAGAAGCGGACCACGAGCGACTCCTCGGGGTTCGTCCGGCGGCTCTCGACGACCGTCGCCCCCTCGGTCGCCCGGCAGTCGTGTTCGCAGCCGGGCGGCTGCCAGTTGACCGGCTTTTGGCCCTCGTCGGTGTGGACCAGCGCCGCCCCGTCGGGCTTCAGCATGACGTGGCGGTCGCCCGGCCCGAGCTCCGAGGCCGCCCGGCCCTCGTAGTCGACGGTACAGCGGCCGAACAGCGCAACGAGCGCGTCGGCTCCGAGGCCGTCGGTCACGAGGGCGGCGGCGCTCGCGGCGTCGGGCGCCGTCAGCGTCCGGACGCCGGCCGGCGACTCGTCGCTCGACACGCCTCGGGGTAGCGGGGTCGGCCGCTTAAACGCCCCGCCCGGCCGCGGCAGGGTAGACGACCGCCCCGCGGGCGGGGTCGAGCCACCGCAGCGCCCGGGTGATCGCTCCTTTCTCGGCGCCGACGACGGCACGGACGGCCCGGGCGCCGGCCAGCCACCCCCGGAGGTAGGCGGCGTCGCCCGCGTCGTAGCCGACGAGGGCGGTCCGGCGGCGGCCGCCGGCCCGGAGGCCCACGACGAGGTGGCGCCGCACCGAGAAGTCGGCGTCGACGACGTACAGCGCCTCGTGTTCGAGGGGATCGATCCGCCGGCAGACCGCCTCGAACGACAACCCGGTCGCCAGCGGCTCCGGGTCGACGGCGTGACGGCGGTCGTCGGCCAGTCGGCCGCCGGTCGGCTCCAGCAGGTCGGCCACGCGGCCGCGAACCACCTCGTCGTCGGGCGGCCCGCCGAACGGCGTCTCCGGGGCGAGGGCCGCGGGATCGGGCGGCCAGTGGGCGTAGTGGAGGTCGTAGCCGTCGCGGTCGTAGGCGACGAGCGTCCGGTGTCCCATGGCGAGGGTGGCCGCGGCTTCGGGCATAAACCCGCGCCGTGCAGCACCTCGATGGCGTCGAGCAGATCCTCGTTCGTCACCTGGCCGACGAACCGGCCGTCCTCGACGACGAGCACGCGGTCGCTCGTCGCCCCGCTCATCGCCCGCAGCGCCTCGAAGGCGTCGTCCGTCGGGGCGACCGACGGCGGCGCTCCGTCCATCACGTCGGCGACGGTCCGGCCGGCGCGCTCCCCGAGCGGCACCGCCCGGGCGGCCGCCGGCGTCACGAGACCGGTGACGGTCCCGCGGTCCATCACCATCACCGGGTGTGCGGTGGCCCGGCCGGCGGCGATCCGGTCGAGGAACTCCTCGACGGTCGCGTCCGGCGTCACCGTCCGGACGTCCGTCGACATCAGCTCCCGGACGGTCATCCCGCCCAGCAGCTCCCGGAGGACGGCTGCCCGCGACTCGGCGCCGGCGGCGACGTAGACGAACATCGCCACCAGCAACACGACCGGCGCGAGGGAGACGACGGCCGCCAGCGCCAGCAGGATGGCCGTCCCCTTGCCGACGGTCGCGGCGGTCCGGGTCGCCTCCGCGTACGGCCGCGACCGGGCCAGGAGTGCCCGCAGCACGCGGCCGCCGTCCATCGGGAACGCCGGCAGCATGTTGAAGACCGCCAGCGAGACGTTGACGACCGCCAGCCAGCCGACCAGGAAGACCACGACCGGGTCCCCGGGCACGACGAACAGCAGCCCGTAGCAGCCCGCCGCCAGCAGCAGGCTGGTCGCCGGCCCCGCCAGCGCCACGTAGAACTCGACGTTCCAGTCCTCCGGCAGGTCGTCCATGCGGGCCATCCCGCCGAAGATCCACAGCGTGATGGAGGTGATGGTGACGTCGTACCGCCGGGCGGTCCAGGAGTGACCGAGCTCGTGCAGCAGGACCCCCACGAAGAGCCCGACGGCGCCGACGACGCCGACCGCGAGCGGCGTCCGCCCGGCCTGTAGGGCGGCGACGTCGACCGTCCGCGGCGAGACGCGCCCGACGACGTCGGCGTACAGCGACAGCTGTGCCGGCCGACTGATGAGCCACGCCAGCGCCGGCAGGACGGTCCCGATATTGAAGTTCCGCATGCCGGCAAATCGCGGCGCGGTCACAAAAGCGCGCGGCCCGATGCGGCGCTGTCGGCCGCATCGGCGTTCCGGCCGGGTCGCGCCGGTCGCGGGCGATCGAAAGCGGTTACTTTCCGCTTCCGCCGTTGGCGCGGATGCTGGGGCTGGTCTTCTCGGTGCCCGTGCCGCGCTGCTGCTGGCCGCGGCCGCGCTGGCCCGCGGAGGTCCGGCCGCGGAACGCCCGGCCTCGCTGGCTGTCGTCGCAGATCCAGCCGAGGTCGTCGTCGCTCTCGATGGCGCCGTGCTCCGGATCGAGGAGGATGACCTCGAACCACTTCTGGGAGCCGTCCTCGCCGACCCAGTAGGAGTTCAGCACGCGCAGGTTGCGGAACTTTCGGGAGGCCCGCTCCTCGCCGATGCGTTGGAGGTTCTTCCGGCGAGTGATCTTGTTGACGCCCTGCCGCTTGGAGCGGCGGCCGGCCTTGAAGCGCTGCTTGCGGGCGCTGCCCTTCCGGACCGACACCCGGGCGACGACGACGTTGACGCTGCCACTGCAGTTCGGCGAGTCTTCCCTTCTTCGGCGTCTTCCACGCCTCGCGGATGTGCGAGTAGAAGCTTCGTGTCATGTGTTCACCACGGGCGTTGCGTGGTTCAACCCCGGCGGCCGTCGGCCGCGGCGGTCACATCCCGACCTGCGTGTACAGGCGCCCGCCGGTGCCCGTCGTCCAGCGAGTCGCCGGTGCTACTCCGCGATGTCGGTTAAGCACTTCGGAACACGGTCGACTCGGCCGCCGGCGCCACGAGCGCCACCGAGGTAATAAGGGTTAATATTTCGCCGGGCTCGAGTTGTTACACGAGCGTCGTCGTGTTTCGATGCCCGAAGAATTGGTCGAGCGCATCGACCGGTTCGCGGACGAGCACGGTTACACCGGCCGGAGCGAGGTGCTCCGGGAGGCGAGCCGCGACCTGCTCGGGGAGTTCCAGGACCGGACGCTCGAGGGCCGCGACCTGATGGGCCCACTGCATGGAGCTGTTCGTCCTCGACGGCTCGCTGGAGGACATCTCGGCGTTCGTCGGGAAGATCCGCGCGACGCAGGACACCCTCATGGTCGATTACTCGGTGCTGCCGGTCGACGACTTCGGCCCGCTGGCCGACATGAACTGAGCCGCTCCTCGCGGTGTTCTCGACGCGAACAGCGGCGACTCCGTACACGGCCGACCCTCCGGCATCGTCGCGGCCGGCGCAGTCGGATTTCCTATCGCGACATACGGTTTACGAGGGGGCCGACGGGGCCCGAACCACAGTGGTCGGCCCCCCGCGTCAGCCGGCGACGCCGTCGAAACTGTCGTCGGCCAGCGCGCCGGCCAGCGCGCTCGCGTCGAGGTCGGGCGTCTCGTTGGGGTACTTCCGCTCGAAGTAGCCGAGGACGTTCTCGACGTCCCGCTCCAGCAGCTCGTCGCTGTTATCGTGGTCGGTCGACACCGCTTGCGGCCAGTCGAAGATCGTCACGCCGTCGGCCGAGACGAAGACGTTGTACTCGCTCATGTCGGCGTGGACGTAGCCGGCCGCGTGGGCGGCGGTCATCTCCTCGAGCACGAGTTCGAGCACGCCGACGACCTGCGCTGGGGTGAGGTCGGCCCGCGACAGCTCGACGCCGTCGACCCGTTCCATGACGATGGCGTGGCGGTTCTGGTCGACCGGCTTCGGCACCGACACGTCCGGGTAGAGCCCCTGGAGGGTCTTGTACTCCCGTTCGGCGGCCTTCCGGGCGGTGTAGAGCCACGAGAGGTGTTCCCTGTCGGCGGTGTAGTCCCGCTCCTTCTGGACCTCCCGGAAGTTGGTGTACCCCTCGCGGTGGTACTTCAGCGCCAGCGGCTCGAAGGACCGCGCCTCGTACACGTCGCTTTCCTTGCCGACGCCCAGCGGCGCGCCGACGCCGTCGACGGTCTCCCGCTCGGCGAAGGCCCGCAGCGCCAGGGCGTCGTACCCCTCGAACGTCAGCCGGTAACCGGTGTACTGGATGGTCTTGCGTTCGACGAGCTCGCGGTCCATG
The DNA here is from genome assembly GCA_003023535.1 of Halobacteriales archaeon QS_9_70_65. The sequence goes on from PXSC01000070.1 coordinate 10,849, forward strand.
CAGCGGTCGAGCCGGTAGTCGACCTCCTCGCCGTCCAGCCGGGAGAACTCCGAGATCTTCCCCGTCGCGACCCACTCGGAGAATCGCATTCCGTGTTCGACTCCCGAGAGGAGATGGAAGTCCTCCGGCTCCAGCTCGGCCACCTGCGTCGCGACGTTCTGGACCATTTCATCCGACGTAGCGCGCGAACGGGCAAAAGCACCTCGCGTGCGGCGTCGCCCGCGATAAACCGTATGTGACGATACAAAATCGCCGGCGCTACGCGAGTCGGTCGCCGAGCGAGGCGGCGATCTCGTCGACGGCCTCGTCGGCGGCGGACACGCGGTCCGTCAGCGAGCAGAAGCCATGACACAGCGACGGCGCGTGGTGGTGGTCGACGGCGACACCGGCGTCGGCGAGTCGGTCGGCGTACGCCCGTCCCTCCGACCGCAGCGGGTCGTGGCCGGCCGTGGCGACGACGGCCGGCGCGACGCCGGACGGCTCCGGCGCCCGGAGCGGCGCCGCGAGCGGGTTGTACCGGTCGGCGTCGCTCCGGAGGTACTGCGCCCAGAACCACGCCAGGTCCGCCCGGGTGAGCAGCGGCGCGTCGGCGTGTTCCCGGCAGGAGTCGGTGTCGAGCCCGGGGTCGAGCATCGGGTACAGCAGCAGCTGTGCGGCGAGGCTCGGCCCCGCGTCGCGGGCGCGCAACGCCGTCGCGGCCGCCAGCCCGCCGCCGGCGCTGGTTCCGGCGACCGCAACGGTACCGTCGCCGCCCACCGATTCGGCGTGCTCGGCGGCCCACTCGACGGCGGCCCGGGCGTCCTCGACGGCCGCGGGGAAGGGGTGCTCCGGCGCGAGCCGGTAGTCGACCGACAGGACGAGACAGCCGACCCGTTCGGCCAACTCGACGCAGACGCCCTCCGCGGATTCCAGCGTTCCG
>PXSC01000071.1 GCA_003023535.1 Halobacteriales archaeon QS_9_70_65
CGTTCGAAAGACGCGAGGCGTCTTTCGTGATGACGAGAGACTCCGTCTCTCGAACCACAGAAAGGGCAGGCAGGCCGATGGCACGGCCCGTGTCCGTCCACGGAAACCGTGGGCGGTCGTCCGATGCAGTCTCGGACGCTGTGCAAGGAGATACCGCGTCCCTGCCGGGACGCCGAACCCGCCACACCCCTCACGGGGCTCACGTACCGAGCACAAACCGGAGTACGCCCATGCGGCGGAATCTTGCCTCCGTCGGCGTCGGGGTCGGCCCGACCCCGAGCGCGGGGAAACCCCAGCGTTCACGCCGGGGAGGATGTCATTCTTCGGCCAGGAGGTCGTTCTCCGCGAGGTGTGTCTCGACCTCCTCGTCGGAGAGCCGGCGGTACTGCTCGTCGTCGACGGGGACGGTCGCGACGCCGGTGCCCTCCGGTCGGAGCTGGTCGTCGTTGACCGATGCCAGCGCCGACAGCGCCAGTCCGACGCCCTCGTCGAGGCGCAGTTCGGGTTCGTAGTTGGCCTCGAGGTAGTCCTCGATCTCGCCGCGGTCGGCGCCGACGGCCAGCGCCTGCCACTCGTACGGCGTCCCCGAGGGGTCCGTCTCGTAGAGCCGCGGCTCGCCGTTTTCGATGCCGCCGACGATGAGCGCGACCCCGAATGGCCGGGCGCCGCCGACCTGGGTGTACTGCTGGATGTGGTCGGTGACCGTCTTCGTCAGCGTCTCGACGCCGACCGGCCGGCCGTACCGCAGCTGGTCGACCTGCGCCTGCCGGCGGGCGAAGTCGATCAGCTGGCGGGCGTCGGCGACGTGGCCCGCGCTGGCGATGCCGACGTGGTCGTCGGCCTTGTGGATCTTCTCGACGCTGTCCCGCTCCATCAGCGGCGAACGGATGCGCTTGTCGACCGCCAGTACCACGCCCTCCGGCGTTCGGACGCCGATGGACGCCGTGCCTCGCTTGACCGCCTCGCGCGCGTACTCGACCTGGTAGAGACGTCCGTCCGGCGAGAAGATGGTGATTCCCCGGTCGTACGCCTGCTGTTGTGATTGTCCCTGCATGGTTAGCTGTCGCGGCTGCCGGTATCGAGCGCCGTCGCGCCCACGCGGCCGTCGCCGACCGTCGCGTCGACCCGGTCTCCCCGGACGACGGCGGGCCGGTCGGAGCCGTCGAACGCGACCGTTCTCTTCTCGAACTCTTCTGACGGGCCTCGTATATACTTTTCTTCACAGGCGCGGACCGTCCCGCTGACGCCCCGGACGACGATGCCGACGGGGTCGCCGCCGACGACGTCGACGGTCGCCAGCACCGCCCGCAGTCGCTCGACCTCGCCGCGGCGGGCCCGGACGACCGCCTCGCCGTCGCCGTTCTCGAAACGGAACGTCAGCACCGACCCGTCCAGCGCCGCGCTGCCGGCGTCGCCCAGCAGGTTCTGCGCGGCGAACCACACGGCCCGCTGGAACTCCCGCCGGTCGACGTCGGCGTCGGGCCACGACTCCAGTTCCACGGCGAGGTACCGCCACCGCGGCCGGAGGTGCTTCGGGAGGTGCGGTCGCCGGCGGGTCGCGCGGCTGCCGCTCGCCAGTGCGCGCAAATGGAACCAGTAATTCGTAGAGAACGTCACGCCGCTTTCGCTCGAGGCTGGCGTAGCGGTGGGCGACCGTCTGCCGTTGCTTCTGTCGGTCGTTCGACCCGCGTTCCTTCCGCGGGAGATTCCATTGCTCGCGTTCGAAGCCTTCGCGCTCGTCCGATAGGTCCGATGATTTGACGGCTACGCCGCCGGTATCGTAAGTCTGCTCGAATAACGCCAGCGTCGATACCCACGACGCGCTTCGAGTCGTCGGGTGTGACCGGCGGCTTTCGATCAAACTCGATCACGACGTTGACGTACCGTCTGCCGGATTGCTTCCCGATAGCTGCCTGCTCTATCGTGGCGTCCTCAGGGACGTCGCGGTAGAGGCGAATCGGAATGGTCCGATAAATAAAAATAGCTGTTTGTCTCAGACTAATGGCATCGGCGACGACAAGGGAACGTCGGCACCAGGCGAGCCGTGTTCTTAACCAACATCTGCGGGATGGAAGGATCGGACGTCGGTTAAGCCGACGACCGCCGTCACGACCCCGGTCGCTCGGGGACGGTCAATACTCCTCGACGTCGACCACCTGTTTCGTCTCCTCGTGAGTGAGGTGCCGATCATCGGAGACCACCGGTGCGTCGAGTTCGCGACCGACCGCTGCAATTAGCGCATCCATCCCGGAGAGGAACGGGCCCTGGGGCCCCACCTCATCCGCGATCTCCGCGGCGGTTACCGCAGTCCGCTCATCGACGCCGTACACCTCACCCCACGACAGGGCGTCGCGAGCGCCCGCAATATCGCTCTCGTCAGGGCCGTTCCCCTCGCCAGCGAGCGCCTCTGCGAACGCCGGTGCCGGAAACACGAACCGCTCGGTTGAATGCTCTTGGAGGTACTTAGTCGCGGCATCGACATCCTCAAGATAGTCAACAAGGAACGTCGCGTCCAGAATCTTCATTCGTCTTGACTCCGGCGCTGCATCCGCTCTATCGACTTCTCCTCGTAGGCTTCCCGGTTCTCGCGGGCCTGCTCGGCCGTCTCGGACGACCAAAAGCCTGCCCCGGCCAAGAGGTCCCGGTCCCGATCACGGTCAGTTCCGAACAGTCGCTCGAGGACATCGTTGTAACTCTCGCCCTCTCGCTGCCGTCGCTCGATCTCGCGCTTCACCGTGTCGCTGACTCGAATCTGCTCGTTGGCTGCGCCCATCGTATGTTGACGTTAGGCGTTGACGCTACTTCGTCCTTTGGCTTGGAGGTCAGTGGAGCGGCGCGATCAGCGCGGTCAGGACGCGCGCGGACCTGCGCCGTCTATCTACTTCTCGAAAGAAACCGCCGAGTCTAGGGGCTCGCGACGGGAAGTCACCGAATCGGCCGTTTCCACTTCTCGGCGCGACACGGCGTCGAGATCCTCCCCGCGCTAAAAGGCGGGATTCCCTACTTGAATTGACATGGACCCGACTCTCCCACCGTTTAGGGTCACGTCGCAGTGATACTCGAGACGTTGGGATGATACTACGTGCTGTAGTTGCCCGACCGCTTAAACGCCTCTCGAAGCTCCTCCTTCGTCGGAGCGTTGTCGTCAACACTGGAGACGGTCGTTTGGACCGTCGCTGCGTATTTCGACGCATCCATCGTCGTCATCAGCGCGTCGGGTCGATTCGGAGAAGGCGTCAGTAGCTGCGGACCTTCGGCTCGTACTCCTTGTTCTCACCCTTGAGGACGACCGGCTTGTAGTAGAGCTCGGGGCTACCGCCGTTCCAGGCGATCATCGTGTGTTTCAGCCAGCTCTCGTCCTTCCGTTCCTGGTGTTCCTTCCGCCAGTGGGCGCCGCGGAACTCGGTGCGGGCCAGGGCGCCGAGGGTGATGGTCTCGGCGACGTCGATGAGGTTGCCCGTCTCGACGGTGTGGATGAGGTCGGTGTTGAACGTCCGGGAGGGGTCGGAGACGGCGACGTCCTGGTAGCGCTCGCGGCACTCCCGGATGGTCTCCAGTGCCGTCTTCAGGCCCTCCTCGGTGCGGAAGACGTTGACGTACTCCGTCATGGCCCGCTGGAGGTCCTCGCGGATCTCGGCGTGGTTGATGCCGTCCCGTTCGAGCATTCCCTCGATGCGGGTCCGCTCGGTCTCGACGGCGTGTTCGACGACCTCGCTCGGCTCGACGAGCGCGCCGTCGGCGGCGACGTCGTCGTCGACGCCGAGCGCGCCGGGGTTGACCGGCGTCTCGAGGCCGTCTTCCGTCTCGCTGCGTGCGGAGGGACCGACCGGCACCTCGGCGGTGCCGAGGTCGGTGCCGGCGGCGTGGCGACCGGCGCGGGCGCCGAAGACGATGAGCTCCGGCAGCGCGTTGCCGCCCAGCCGGTTGGAGCCGTGAACCGACGCACACGCACACTCGCCGGCCGCGTACAGGCCGTCGACGCACGTCTCGCCGTTCTCGTCGGTTTCGATGCCGCCCATGTGGTAGTGCTGGCCCGGCTTCACCGGCATCGGCTCCTCGAGGGGGTCGACCCCCTCGAAGTCCTCCGCCAGGTGGATGATGTTCTCCAGGCGGTCGGTGATGCGCTCCTCGCCGAGGTGTCGCATGTCGAGCTCGACGTACTCCTCGTCGATGCCGCGGCCCTCGTTGATCTCGGTCAGCTCCGCCCGGGAGACGACGTCCCGGGAGGCGAGTTCGCCGGCGTTGTTGGCGTAGCCGCGCTCGAACATGAACCGCTCGCCCTCGCCGTTGTAGAGGATGCCGCCCTCGCCGCGGACGCCCTCGGAGATGAGCACGCCGGTCGACGGCAGCGTCGTCGGGTGGAACTGGACGAACTCCATGTCCTCGACGGGGGCGCCGGCCCGGTAGGCCATCGCCGGTCCGTCGCCGGTGTTGGCGACGGCGTTGGTCGTGTGCTCGAACACCTGGCCGTCGCCGCCCGTCGCCAGGACGACGCCGCCCGTCGCGCGGAAGCCGACGACCTCGCCGGATTTGATGTCGTAGGCGACGACGCCGTGACACTCCCGCTCTTCGGGCTCGTCGTGGTCCGTCACCGCGAGTTGGGAGACGTAGAACTCGTCGTACACCTGGATGCCCCGCTTGACCACCTGCTCGTACATGGTGTGCAACAGGTGGTGACCGGTCTCGGCGCCGGCGTAGGTGGTTCGGGGGAACGAGAGCCCGCCGAACGGCCGCTGGGAGACGCGGCCGTCGTCCTCGCGGGAGAAGGGCATCCCCCAGTGTTCCAGCTGGATGACCTCCTCGGGGGCGTCCTGAGCCAGCGTCTCGATGGCCGGGGCGTCGCCGAGGTAGTCCGACCCCTTCATCGTGTCGTAGGCGTGCAGCTCCCAGTCGTCGCCGTCCCGCAGCGCCGCGTTGATGCCGCCCTCGGCGGCGCCGGTGTGGGACCGGACCGGGTGGAGTTTCGTGACCATGGCGACGTCGGCGCCTTCCTCCTGGGCGGCGATGGCCGCCCGGAGGCCCGCTCCGCCGGCGCCGACGACGACGACGTCGTGTTCGTGCATTATCGTTAGTCTCGTTTCGAATCGAACGCTCTTCAGTGTGTTTCTACCAGAACTTCAGGTTGCTCTTCACCGCCTCCCGCTTCAGCTCCTGGATGTGCTCGGTGAGGGGGATGTCCTTCGGACACACCTCCGTGCAAGAGAACTGCGTCTGACACCGCCAGACGCCGTGTTCCTGCTCGATGATGTTGAGCCGGTGTTCGGTCATGTCCTCGCCCTCCCGGTCGTCCATCGCGAAGCGGTAGGCCTTGTTGATGGCCGCCGGCCCGAGGTACTCGTTGTCGCCGGCGGCGACGTTGCAGGACGACATGCAGGCGCCGCACCAGATGCACCGCGTCGACATCTTGATCTCCTCGCGGTTGGCGCGGTCCTGGCGCTGCTCGTCGAGTTCGCCGGACGGCAGTTCTTCGGTCTGGAAGTACGGCTCGACGGACTCCATCTGGTCGTAGAAGTGCTCCATGTCGACGACGAGGTCCTTGACGACCTCGGCGTGCGGCAGCGGCTCGACGCGAACCGGCCACTCCAGGTCGGCCATCTGGGTCTTGCAGCCGAGCCGCTGGGAGCCGTTGACGAACAGCGCGTCCGACCCGCAGATCGCCTGCCGGCAGGAGTGCCGGAACGTCAGCGACGAGTCGAAGTGGTCGCGGGCGAAGATGAGCGCGTCCAGAACGGTCATCCCCTTCGTGAACGGCACTTCGAAGGAATCGAACCGGGGCTCCTTTTTGCCCTCGACCTCCGGGTCGTACCGGAACACCTTCAGCTCGACCGTCTCGTCGGCGTCCGACAGTTCGTCCTCGGCGCGCTGGTCCATGCCGGCGCGGGTCCGCTCGGCCGACACGCGGCGCGCCTGCGACGACTCCTGTTCGACGTCGGTCTCCGTCTCCGTTTCGGTCTCCTGTGGTATCTGTGTGCTCATGGTTACACGAGGTTCGTCAGCGCGAGGGACACGCGGGTGCCCTGGACGATCAGCATGACGCCCGCGACCGCGAGCAGCCACTTGACGGCCGCCCTGGGCGTCCCGTCGATTCCCTGGTTGACCAGGGCGTTGTAGACGCCGTTGACGCCGTGGAACGTCGCGGTGACCAGAAACAGCATCATCGTCGAGAAGTAGCCCACCTGGCTCATCCGGGCCGTCGAGCCGGCGAAGGTGATCTCGGCGGCGTGGTTGACGAAGTGCAGCAGGACGAAGTGATACGCCAACACGACGACCAGGAAGCCGGCGGTGAGCCGCTGGAGGAACCACCGCGTGCCCTTCGGCTCGAACGAGGAGTAGTAGTCCGCCATCTCAGAACCCTCCGAGGAACGTCGGGATGCTGGCGACGGTGATGGCCGCGGTCAGTACCAGGGCGGCGTAGAAGGCGGCGTCCTGCGACCCGAGCCCGACCCCGAGGTCGACGAACAGCAGGCGGATCCCGTTCAGGATGTGGAAGACGGCCACCGCCAGCAGGCCGACCTCGAGGAACCGCACGACGAGCACCTGCTCCAGCCCCTGCAGGGTCGCGGTGTAGGTGCCGCCGTCGACGGTCGCCGTGCTCAGCACGGCGATGTGGGTGAAGAGGTAGCCGACGAGCACCCAGCCGGTGAACTTGTGGAGCACCCAGGCCCACATGCCGGCGGAGAACTCCCGCCATCGCCCGAAGTCCTCTATCAGACCCCGGTCGTACGATTGACTCATACGCCGGAGGTGGGCCGGCGGCCGCCCCACAAGGCACTCGATACTCCCGTGCCGACGATGGTCCGTCCGATCATGCCCGCGACCGTCGACGACGCGTTCAGGTGGAGTCACCTGGGTGCGGCAGCTCTGTATCCCTCGAGCGTGGTGGCGGGTCTGCTGCTCGCTGTAGTCGGTACCCTCGATGCCGATCACGTCTTCAGATACGCGCTCCGGGTCGTCGTTCCAGCGATACTCCGTGTGTGTATCCTGGTGGTCGTGACGAGTGCGGTGTACGCAGGAGTGGGTGGTGATGCGGACGGACGGAGTATCGTCATCGCCGCGGTCACGGTCGGGTCGCTCCTCCTCACGACGAATCCGGCCTTCGATCTGATGTGTGAGGTATCGGGGCTCCTGGCGGTGACGTTCGGAGTCGTCGGCCTCTTCATCGGGCCAGTGGTACTCGCCGTTGAGGCCTTCGGCCGATACGCGCCCGGCCGGGAGCGGTGAGTCGTGGTCCCCCACGGATCCGTCCGGGGGCCCTGTCGGCATCACTCGGAAAACACGGAACCCGTGGTACGGGCTGCGAACTTTACCCCTCGATCGGGATGGGCTCGCCGCGGGGCTCGACCGTATCCCGGATCGGGAGGGTCACCTCGAGGACGCCGTTCGTGTACGACGCCGCGACGGCGTCGACGTCGACGTCCTTCGGGAATCGGAACCGCCGGTGGTAGGTCCGCTTGCGGTTCCGGTCGTCGTCGACGTGCTCGGCGGCGACGTTGAGGACGCCGTCGTTCCACGTCAGGTCGATCTCCTCGCGTTCG